>JAMLHC010000001.1:600000-776051 GCA_023957335.1 Bacteroidota bacterium
AAGGAGAAGGTATATTCATTGCCGGAGGTGCCGGTATTACACCTTTTATTGCCATCCTCAAAAATCTTGAGAAAAAAGGACAGTTAGGCAAAAACAAATTAATTTTTGGCAATAAAACACAGCATGATATTATCCAAAAAGCTTTGTTAAGTAAAATGTTGGGCAGTCGCTTTATCAATGTACTTGCGAACGAGCAAGTTTACGGATATGAACACGGGTTCATTGATGCTGAACTTATAAAAAAACATTCTGAAACCGCACTCAAATACTACTATTTGTGCGGTCCACCTCCTATGATGAATGCGGTTGAGAAACACCTTAGCGCTTTGGGTGTGGAGCCTCAATACATTGTGAAAGAAGGTTTTTAGTTTTTCTTGTGCATAGTTTTTTCAGGTCGGCAAAGCCGACCTGCTTGTTTATGCCATACACTTTTGCAATAAAATAAAATACCTTTGCAATAATCAATAGCAATCTCTTATGAGAAAACATCTATTCTTTTTAATTTGTCTGGTTGTCGTCTTCGTTGCCTGCAATACAGACTCGAACAATAAAGGGAAAACAACACAAGTATCCAATCTTGATACGATATTAAGCAATGTGCCTTATGGCAAAGACTCAAAACAATCCATGGATTTATATCTTCCAAAAGGCAGGAGTGCTGACAAAACCAAAGTGATTATTCTCATACACGGAGGGGCTTGGCAAGGAGGAGACAAGAGCGAAATGAATAATTTGGCTCAAATCATCAACAAAAAATGGCCCGAGGCTGCCGTTGCTAATATCAATTATCGTCTAGCGAACGGTGGCAGTGTAATTCACGAACAAATTTCGGAAGATTTGAAATTAGCAGTAAATTATTTGATTGACAGCGGTTCTGTTTATGGGCTTTCGCAAGATATGGCAATGTTGGGAGCCAGTGCAGGAGCGCATTTATCCCTATTGTATGCATACAAATTCAATGCTGACAACCATATTAAAGCGGTAAGTAACATGTTTGGTCCAAGCTATTTTGCAGACTGGTCTTTCTACAATTCTTTCAATTTGTTCTTGGGTGGAAATGTGAAGGAGATTTATAAAAAATACACCGGTCAATATTGGGATTCTGCTTTGTATTACGGGCTAAGTCCTTATCATTTAGTCAATAAAAGCAATTATGTTCCCACTATCACTTTTCACGGAGACATTGATGTAATAGTGCCTTTATATCAAAGTCAGTATTTTGTTCACAAGCTTGATTCTTTGAAACTCAACAACAAATACTTTGAATTCAAAGGGCAAGGACATGGTTTTAATGACGAATACAACAATAAATGTATAGAAGAAACCGTGTCATTTTTTAAAGAAAACATGCAATAAGCCATTTTCTTTTACCAATCTGTGTTAAGAGGGATAATCAGTAGAAATCATTACTTCTAATCCCGATCATTCAAAAACGGGAATTTTTGCCTTGTTGTTGCGAGTATTTCCTTTGACAGGGTAGCATACAGAATGGTGTCATCACCTTTGTTGATAAGCATCAAAGTTCCATCAGGAGCTATAAACTGAGAAGACCCATTGTGTGCAATTCCGTGACCGTCATCACCCAATCGGTTAACAGCCGCAACATAGCTCAGGTTTTCAAGTGCTCTTGCTTGCAGCAGTATGTCCCAATGCCGGATTCTGCGTTCGGGGAAACTGGCGTGAAAAGTCAGCAAGTCATAATCTTCAGTATTTCTGCACCAGGTCGGAAAACGCACATCATAACATATTAACGGTTTGACTTTCCAGCCTTTGATATCAACAATGATTGTCTTATTGCCCGCTTGGTAATGCTCCTTTTCATTGCCCATAGAAAACAAGTGTTTCTTATCATAAAACACGTGATTGCCATCCGGAAAAACATAGAAAAGACGGTTATAATACTTGCCGTTTTCTTCTATCATCAAACTCCCTGCTATCACACAATTATGTTCCTTTGCATTCTGTTGCATCCAATGGAGACCTTTTTTAAAAGAGTCGGCTGCCAGTGATTCAGGGCTCATACTAAACCCTGTTGCAAACATTTCAGGTAGCATAATCAGGTCTGAATCTACCTTCACAGTTTCGAGCAGGGTTGAGAAATGAGCGAGATTTGCATCGACATCCTCCCAGTAAATATGGGTTTGTATGATGGCAATTTTTAGAGTTTGCATAGGATTTCTAAAGCACGGTCAAGGGTTTCATTATGTTTTGCAAAACAAAAGCGCAATACTTTATGATTTTCTTTTTTTCTATAGAAACTCGAAACGGGAATAGCTGCTACTTTCTTTTCTTTCACGAGCCATTCTGCAAATTGCATTTCGTCAATATCACTGATTTTACTGTAATCCAGCAACTGAAAATAGGTACCTAAGGTTGGTTTAATCTTGAATCTTGAACCTTTGAGCCCATTCTTAAAATAGTCGCGTTGCTTTCCATACATAGCCCCCAGATTTTGATATAAACTTTTGTCTTTAAGTATCTCTGCAAAAGCATACTGCATAGGTGTATTGCAAGCAAAAGCCATATATTGATAAATCTTTCTGAATTCTTCTGTCAGTTCTTCGGGAGCTAATACATATCCCATCTTCCAACCGGTTGCGTGATATGTTTTACCAAATGAATATACAATAAAACTGCGTTTGGCAAGATTGGGAAATCGTGCCACGCTTTGATGTTCAACCCCGTCAAAGATGATATGTTCATAAACTTCATCACTCAGGATGACGATATCTCTGTCTTTAACCAGTTTTTCCAATTTCATCATATCCTGCGCACTTAAAATACTGCCCGTAGGGTTGTGAGGACTGTTAATGATAATCATTTTGGTGCGTGCTGTTGTGAGCTTGGTAACTTCCTCCCAATTGGGTTTATAAGTCGGGAATTTCAATTCTGCAAAAATGGCTTTTCCTCCGTTTGCTTCTATGGCAGGAGCGTAACTGTCATAAGCAGGTTCAAAAATAATTACCTCGTCATTATCTCGTACCACAGAGGCAATGGCAGCGTAGATACCGATTGTACCACCCGGCACAATCGTAATTTCTTTTTCAGGATTATATTGTGCAGAATAATTTTCATACATTTTTTCTGCAATTTGTTCTCGCAAACTCATCAATCCCGCCATGGGGGCATATTGGTTCATGCCTTTTTCCATATAGAAATTGACAGCACTAATCAATTCCTGAGGTGGCGAAAAATCAGGAAAACCCTGTGACAGATTGATTGCGTCATGTTCTTTAGCCAAAGCCGACATCACCGTAAAAATACTGGTGCTTACTTTGGGAAACTTTGATTTTATATTACTCGAGTAATTCAAATAAATAATTTTTATAACTCTTTGTTAGCATTGTATATGCCTTAAAGAGCTGAGATTTAAGCCCGCAAATATACCTCAGTACATTTTTCTCAATCCACAATCCTTGCACACCATGGGTGGATAAAATTCTGATTATCAATTTTATCTTCTCTAATCCTTACACCCGTTTGTATTTAAGCTTAAAAAAAATTACTTTTGCACCCTTTCTATCTAATTCAAAAGACAAAATTATCATGCAAAAAATTAAAGTAGCAAACCCCGTTGTAGAGCTTGACGGAGACGAAATGACCAGAATTATTTGGCAGTCAATTAAAGACAAACTTATTTTCCCTTATCTCGACCTTGATATCAAATATTATGATTTGGGAGTTGAAAAACGAGATGAGACAGATGATAAAATTACGATAGAAGCTGCCGAAGCTATCAAGAAATACAATGTAGGAATCAAATGTGCTACCATCACACCCGATGAGCAAAGAGTAACAGAGTTCAACTTGAAACAAATGTGGAAATCTCCCAATGGCACAATCAGAAACATTCTAGACGGTACAGTATTCAGAGAGCCCATTGTTATAGACAATGTTCCGAGGCTTGTACCCAATTGGACTTCCCCTATTTGCATTGGAAGACACGCGTTTGGAGACCAATACAGAGCCACAGACTTTGTTACTAAAGGGCAAGGAAAACTCACCATTACTTTTACTCCCGAGAACGGAGCCGTACCTCAGTCTTTTGAAGTATATAATTTCAAGGGGGACGGAGTAGCAATGGCAATGTACAACCACGATGAATCTATTTACGGATTCGCAAGAGCTTGTATGAACCAAGCATTGGCAAAGGGTTGGCCCCTATTTCTCAGCACAAAAAATACAATTCTGAAAAAGTATGACGGACGTTTCAAAGACATATTTGAAGAAGTTTATGTAAACGAATTCAAATCTAAATTTGAAGAAAAAGGTATTTACTATGAGCACAGATTGATTGATGACATGGTTGCTTTTGTATTAAAAACGCATGGCAAAATCGTTTGGGCTTGTAAGAATTATGATGGAGATGTTCAATCAGACACAGTAGCACAAGGCTATGGCTCATTAGGACTGATGACTTCTACCTTGGTTACACCGGACGGCAAAACGATGGAAGCAGAAGCTGCACACGGAACTGTTACACGTCACTATAGACAACATCAGCAAGGCAAACCCACTTCTACCAACCCGATTGCAAGTATTTTTGCATGGACAAGAGGGCTTGCTTTTAGAGGCAAATTAGACAATAACCAAGCACTGATTGATTTCAGCAACACCCTTGAACAAACTTGTATTGAAGTGGTAGAAAGCGGAAAGATGACTAAAGACCTGGCAATTTGCATTCATGGAAACAATGTGGAACACGGCAAACATTTCTTGTACACCGAGGAATTCCTTGATGCTATTGACAGCGCATTGAAAGCAAAACTTACGGCTCATTCAGCATAATCAAATCAATTTTGCTAAAGTATATTACACAAGGCGCACTGATTTTTGGTGCGCCTTGTTTGCTTTATAAAGGCTATGATGCAAATTTATTTCCACCTAAAATGAAATAAATTTGCTGACTCATTTTTCATGGAACAAAATCTAATTCTGGAAGCAAAAGGTATCACCAAAAAGTATGGTGAACACGTTGCGCTAAACAAGGTGGACATTCAAGTCGGGGCGGGATCAATCTTTGGATTGTTGGGACCGAATGGCGCAGGCAAGAGTACATTTATTCGCATTGTAAACAGGATTTTGATGCCCGATGAAGGCAGTATTTTGATTAAAGGAGAAAATCTTTCAGAAAAACACGTGCTGAATATTGGTTATCTGCCCGAAGAACGCGGGCTTTATAAGAAGATGAAGGTGGGGGAACAACTGATGTATTTTGCCCAACTTCGAGGATTATCTAATGAAGAAGCCAAACGCAAATCAAAAGAAACACTCAAAGAGTTTGATGCACAAGATTGGTGGAACAAAAGAGTGGAAGATTTATCCAAGGGTATGGCACAAAAAGTTCAGTTTGTAGCCACTATGCTGCATGAACCTGATTTAATGATTCTGGATGAACCTTTTTCCGGCTTTGACCCGCTGAATGCAGATTTAATAAAAAATCAAATCTTAAACCTCAAGAACCGCGGGGCTTCTGTAATACTGTCCACTCACAGAATGGAATCAGTAGAGGAACTTTGCGACAACCTTGTGTTAATCAATAAGTCTCAAGTCATACTTCAGGGTAAAACTTCTGATATCAAACAGCGTTTTAGAGAGCACAGTTTTGCTATCAAATACAAAGGCCATTTGCAAACCGATAACAGCTTTGATATTATAGAACTGAAAGAAAACACAGATATCTCAAACGCGCTCATCAAAGCTGCACCCGAAGTGAGCAATAGAGACCTGATACAAAGACTGTCAATGCAGGTTGAATTAATGGAGTTTGCAGAGAAGTTACCCGACATGAATGAAATTTTTATCCGCTCAGTAAAAGACAACGCATGAACAAAGTTTGGATTATTCTTAAAAAGGAGTTTTGGGGCAGGGTCAAAAAGCGCTCTTTCATTATCTCTACTCTGCTAATACCCGTTTTAATGCCTGCATTTATTATTTTGATGGGCTATTTGAACAGCAGAGAAAGTGCTGGAGAAAAACCCAAATCTGTGTTAGTTTTGGATGAAACACATACGTTTCATTTTACTAATTCACCCAAATATATTTATGAGACAACTTTAAGTGATTTTGAAGGTGCAAAAGCAATGTTTTCAGAATCTGACTACTTTGCTTTTCTGTATATCCCTCCTGAAGGTGCGGAATCAACTAAGGGGATGACCTTGTATTCTAAGACAAATCTCAGCATTTCAGAGAGTACAGATATTAAGTTGCTTATAGAAAATCAGTTGCGAGAAGAAAAACTGAAAGCACAGCACCTCGACAGTACAATTTTAGCTTCCTTGCAACCCAAAGTAAGGCTCAATGAAAAGACATTGACTGAAAAGGGAGATGAAAAGCTGTCAAGTTCCATCATTACCTTCGGGGTTGGTTATGTACTCAGCATGTTGATTTATATGTTTGTATTGATATACGGCTCACAAGTGATGCAGAGCATCATTGAAGAAAAATCAAGCAAAGTAATTGAGATAATCGTATCCATTGTCAAACCTTTGCAGTTGATGATGGGAAAAGTGTTGGGAATAGCTTCTGTCGGGCTTTTTCAGTTTTTGGTTTGGGTAATTTTGATAACACTACTTTCGACTGTAGGGCTATCTTTTATCCTGCCTCAGCTTTCGCATGGTCCCGAAATTGTTAACCCCGATATGCAAGGAATGGAAAATGTGCAAATAAGTTCAGATTGGTTTGGTATCATTTCCGGAATTCCATTTGCGAAGATAATTGTGCTGTTTTTATTCTATTTTCTTTTTGGGTTTCTTTTGTATGGTTCCGTATTTGCCGCAGTTGGTTCGGCAGTTGAGACCCCACAAGAAGCGCAGCAGTTTGTTTTGCCTATAACTATCCCCATGCTGGTTGCAATCATTGGTTCTATGGGTTTTGTACTTCAAAATCCTTCCGGCTCAGTCAGTTTTTGGCTTTCCATCATACCTTTTTTCTCACCCATTGCCATGATGACGAGACTTGCTTTTGATGTGCCTTGGTGGCAGTTATTTTTATCTATGTTTCTGTTGGTTGCAACTACTTTTTTTATGCTATGGGCTTCCGGTAGAATTTTCAAAGTGGGTATTCTCACACAAGGCTCCAAAGTAAATTACAAAACTTTATTTAAATGGTTTATAAAAGGTTAGTAAGTAGAATTTCAATCTGTTTATTACTCAAATTCTTTTATCAAAGCATACAAATTAAAATTGCCTTGTTGTATCTTTTGGTGGATTTGCAATTCTAAATCTTTGCGATTCAGATTGCGCATTCTCTTGTCTGCTATGAGCTTCCATGCTCTTTCGGCAAGCAGAGATGCCTTTTTCGCATTCGTTTTGTTTGAAAGAATATGTTTTTCTATGGATTCTGAAAGTTTCTCAATGCCTATGTTCTGAGTAGCAACAGTTTCTATAATGGGCGGGTTCCAATCACTTGCTTTGCGATGATTGAGTGCATTTTGCAAATACACATGAAATTTTGCAGCTCCCTCTCTGTCAGATTTGTTAATTACAAAAATATCGGCAATTTCCATAATCCCCGATTTGATTGCTTGAATTTCATCACCGGCTTCCGGCACCAGCACAAACACAGTTGTATCTGCAAGTCCGGCAATCTCAACTTCACTTTGACCTACCCCCACAGTTTCTATAACAATTCTGTCAAAACCCGCGTTTCGCAACAAATCAGTTGCTTCCACTATGGTATGTGTCAACCCACCCAAAGCCCCACGTGAAGCAAAAGAACGAATAAAAACCCTATCGTTTGTATACAGTTCCGCCATGCGCAAGCGGTCACCCAATAATGCTCCCAAATTAAAGGGTGAAGATGGGTCCACCGCAAGTATGGCTACTTTAAGATTCAGAGAATTTGTCCAATAACCGACAAGTGCGTTAACCAAAGAACTTTTGCCCGCACCGGGAGGTCCTGTGATACCGATAACCGGAACATGAATATTGGGGCTAAGTTTTTCTAAGATGGATTCTATCCCGGATTCTTGGTTTTCAATTGCGGTCAGAAGCTTGGCAAGGGCACGCACATTACCATTTTTCATAGATTCAAACAAATCTATCAAATTATTTTTTCCTTTGCTCATGCTGTGGCAAAAGTAGCCATAAAAGGAGGCTTTTGTGCGATATTATGAAATGCACAATGAAAATACCTTTGACTTTGCAAAAAATCTTTATTTTCGCTGCCCTTACTGAGCAAAATAGATTTATGCGCGGATACAAATTTTACAACAACCTGTTTGGCTGGATAGCCGGACTTATTGCCCTGATTTCCTATCAACTTACAATTGAACAATCTGTCAGTTTATGGGATTGTGGCGAGTTTATTGCAGCCTCATACAAACTGATGGTAGTTCACCCTCCGGGAGCACCTTTCTTCCTGATGTTGGGCAGAATTTTCTCCATGTTTGCACCCAATCCTGCTGCTGTGGGATTTTGGGTTAACACCATGAGCACATTGGCAGCTGCGGGTGCTGTGTTATTTACTTTTTGGATTGTTACCTACTATGCAAAAAAACTTTTGACAAAAGACAGTGCAGAATTAACCACCGAAAAACTCATTCTCATCTTTGGTGCAGGCTTCGTGGGTTCGCTCGCAATGACTTATATGGATTCATTTTGGTTCTCAGCTGTCGAGGCAGAGGTTTATGCAATGTCATCTTTCTTCACAATGGCTACATTTTGGGCAGCCATTAAATGGGAAGGCAGCACAAGCAAACATGCAGACAAATGGTTAGTGTTGATTGGGTTGTTGATAGGATTATCTATCGGCACACACTTACTCAGTTTGCTGGTAATTCCTGCTGTTGCATTTATTTACTATTTCAAAAAGACAGTAAATCCCAATTGGGTAGGCGGTATCATTGCTTTTGTTGCAGGATTCTTGATATTAACTTTTATTCAAAACTTGATGATTCCCGGCATTCCGAAGTTAATGTCCATTTTTGATTTGTTCTTTGTAAACACACTTGGTTTCGGATTTAATACCGGGTCATTTGTAGCGATACTGTTGATAGTGGCTGTGGTTATTGGAGGTATCATTTTTTCTTTGAAAAAGGGAAAGAGACATTTGAACTTTGCTTTTGTGATTATAGCTTATATCCTTTTGGGGTATTCAAGTTATGCAATGGTGGTTATCCGTTCTTTACAAAACCCACCAATTGACATGAATAATCCTGCCGACCCGTTCAACCTTTTGAGCTATATCAATCGTGAACAATACGGGGACAGACCTTTGTTGTATGGTCCTTATTTTAATGCGGATCTAATCAACGTAAATCCCGGCAGCACTATTTGGACAAAGGGCGACAAGGGCTATCTGAAAGTGGGCAACAAACAAGATTATGAATATGAAAAAGAAATGCAAACTTTCTTTCCACGTATGGGCGACATGCAAAAAGAAGGGAGTGCGCAAGGATACAGACTTTGGGGTGGCATGGGTGATATTCAATCAAGAATTGACCAATTAAGCCAGCAACTCCAATCCACTCAAGACCAACAACAAGCCGAGCAACTACGAGGTCAGTTAACTCAATATGAAAAAACAAAGCCTGCATTTTCAAATGACTTAATGTTTTTTGTTAACTATCAGCTTGGATATATGTACATGCGTTATTTCATGTGGAATTTTGCCGGCAGACAAAATGACCAACAAGGACATTATTTCAACAAAGAGTTTGATGGAAACTGGGTTAGTGGTATTTCATTTGTGGACAATATAAGATTAGGTCCTCAAGGCAATATGCCCGAAGTATTAAAATCTAATTATGCTAAAAACAAATTCTATTTCCTACCCTTGATTTTGGGTATTCTCGGCATTGTATTCCAATACAAGAGAGCTAAGAATGATTTTATTGTCAACTTGGTCTTCTTCCTTTATACAGGAATTTTGATTGTTGTATATCTGAATATGCCTCCCTTTGAACCACGTGAAAGAGATTATGCAGTAGTGGGTTCGTTTCAGGTATTCTGTATCTGGATAGGGCTGGGCGTACTCATGGCATGGCAATTATTAAACAAATACATTAAGAATGGCAAAACAGCAGCACTTACTGCTACTGCGGTTTCTATTCTTGCTGCCCCTGTTTTGATGGGAGCTCAAGGCTGGGATGACCACAACCGCTCAGGCAGACGCATGGCGATTGATTTTGCTATTGATTATCTGGAATCTTGTGCACCTAATGCTATATTATTTACCAATGGAGATAATGACACATATCCATTGTGGTATGCACAAAACGTGGAAGGTATCAGAACTGATATCAGGATTATCAATATGAGTTTGTTGCCTACAGACTGGTACTCTTCTATTTTGCTTGACAAAGTGTACAAATCAGACCCGCTCCCACTTACATTTACCAAGGAAGATTTAAGAGCAGGAAACAATGAGTTTGTAAGGTATTATCCGGGTAATTTCAATCAAGATAAGTATTACCCACTTGGCGATGTAATGAAATTTATTCGCGACCCCAACGAAATTGTAACAGACCAAAGAGGTGAAAAAGTGCATTATTTGCCTGTACAAAATTTTGTAATTAAGGTCGATAAAAATGCCGTGATAGAAAGCAATGTGGTTCCTACTGAAGATACAGGAAGTATTGTCAACGAACTTCGTTTTTCGTTCAACAGACAGTATATGCACAAAGGAGATATGGTATTTTTTGATTTAATTTCAAACAATGCCAAAACCGGTTGGAAGCGCCCTATTTACTTTACCACAACCACCGGAAGAGGTGCATATTACGGACTTGAGAAGTACTTCCAATTAGAGGGATTGGCATACCGTCTTGTTCCGATCGAAAACCAGCCTCAAAGTGGTACTCCTACAAGACTTGCGTATGATATTTTATATAAAAACTTGATGGAGAAATTCAAGTATTTTAATATGAAGGGCAAGAAGACCTTCTTCATGGATGAAAAATCTGTATTGGTTCCCCAAAACCTTCAAAATGTTTTTGTACAATTTGCAAGTGATATGGAGCAAACCAATAGGAATTACAGAACTGAATTGAATTTGCTTGAAAACCCGACCGATGGAATGCCTAGCCCACCAGAGGGAAGAAAAGAGTGGCTCACCCAGAGAATCAAACAGAATAAAGAGAGGTCAATCAAAATATTAGATAAAGTTTTTGAAGAAATTCCTGAATCTATTCTGCCTATGAGAAGTCAAACAAAGTATTATGCTGCTCTGACTTATTATGATTTGGATGAAAAAGACAAGGGTGTTCATCACATGACTGAGTTATATCAACGCAATTTGGCTATGGCAAAATACCTCTACCAATTTGACGGTAGAACTCAATTCACACCCTATGCAATGAGTATGTATTCCGAAGCTATTCAATTTATAGACCTTGCAAAACAATCGTTTGAAAAATGGGGTATGGAGGACATGAAGAACAAAATTGAAACTGAAAGTAATCAATATAGGGATTTAGCTAAGAAATTGGGAATTATCAATTAGTCCCTATTCATAACAATGCCTGAAACATCAATTAAAGGCGGGTTTTAAACCCGCCTTTTTTATTGAGAAAATGTTAATCATTTCCATTGTTGAAAGTATAATTTGCGCCCTCAAACAGAAAAATAGAAAGTAATGACAAATCCTGTTAAAGAAACCCCCTTGATGAAACAGTTTTGGCAAGTCAAAGCCAAATACCCCGGGGCAATCATTCTGTTCAGGGTTGGAGACTTTTATGAAACCTTTGCCGAAGATGCAGTTAAAACAGCCAATACACTAGGGCTAGTGCTCACCAAACGAGGCAATGGTTCAGCTTCTGAGATTGAGCTTGCCGGATTTCCGCATCATTCATTGGATACCTATCTTCCTAAATTAGTGAGAGCAGGATATCGCGTTGCTGTTTGCGACCAATTAGAAGACCCCAAAATGGCTAAAGGACTTGTCAAAAGAGGTGTTACTGAGTTGGTGAGTCCGGGAGTTGCATACAGCGACAAGGTGTTAGAATCTAAAAAGAGCAATTATCTGGCTTCCGTTTTCAAACTTGATGGTAAGATTGGAATTGCATTTTTGGATATTTCAACCGGAGAGTTCTTTGTGACAGCAGGAAACATAGAAAGCGTTGACAAGCTGCTTGGCGGGTTTCAACCTGCGGAGATAATAATAGCAAAAAATCAACAAAATGACTTTCCGCCTGCATGGCAAGATAGTTATATCATCCAAACTCTGGACGCATGGGTTTTCCAACCCGATTATGCATCAGATAAACTCAAAGATCACTTCAAAACAGTTTCCTTGAAAGGTTTCAGAATTGAAGATGAATTGGAAATGATAACGGCAGCGGGTGCTGCCTTGCATTATGCCGCAGAAGCTTGTTTTGACCGACTGCAACATATTAACACCCTGCAAAGAATCGAAACTGACAACTATGTTTGGCTGGATTCTTTTACCATTCGAAATCTTGAAATCTTACAGCCCATTTTCCCCGGTGGCAAAGCATTAGTAGAAGTTATTGACAAAACAGTATCTCCCATGGGAGCCAGAACACTGAGGAATTGGATAGTGTTGCCACTCAAAGAACTGAAACCTATCCAAGAACGATTGGATATAGTTGAATTTTTCTTTCAAAATCCTTCACTCAGACAACAAATCATTGACTCACTTAAGCAAGTTGGAGATATTGAACGCATTATTTCACGTGTTGCACTACTCAGAGCCGGACCAAGAGAGTTATTACAGTTAGCCAAAGGGTTGAAAATTGCTGAAGAAATTAACAACTTTCTCAAACAAAGTGGCAATAACACTCTTATTGAACTTGCCGACCGAATCAATCCCTGTCAAAGCATTGCCAACAAAATCATTACTCAAATAAGTGAGGATGCTCCTGCCGTGGCTGCCAAAGGAGGTGTCTTCACAAACGGATTTGATGCTGAATTAGATGAACTACGTGACATTACCCAAAATGGTAAAGGCAAAATTGCAGCAATCCATGCACGTGAAGTTAATTTGACCGGTATTCCTTCCCTTAAAATAGGTTTTAATAATGTGTTCGGTTATTTTTTAGAAGTTACACACGCACACAAAAACAAAGTTCCCGAGAGTTGGATTCGCAAGCAAACACTCACCAATGCCGAGCGCTATGTTACTCCCGAACTAAAAGAATTAGAAGAAAAAATACTCAATGCAGAAACGCTTATACTGCAAAGAGAAACTCAATTATATGAAGAATTTCAGCAACATATAATTAATTTTGTTGAACCCATTCGAATCACAGCATTTAGTCTTGGCAATTTGGATTGCTTAACATCTTTTGCCGAATTGGCGATGAGCAACCGCTATTGCAAACCTCAAATCACAATGGGTTTTGAACTTGAACTCAAAGCATCACGCCATCCGGTAATAGAAAAACAACTTCCTCCCGGTGAAAGTTATATTGATAACGACATTCTTTTTGATGAAGAACAAAGAATTATCATACTTACCGGTCCAAATATGTCTGGAAAATCGGCATTGCTCAGGCAAACTGCTCTTGCCGTGTTGATGACACAAATTGGATGCTTTGTTGCTGCCGATTCTGCCACTATCGGAATAGTAGATAAAATCTATACGCGTGTAGGAGCTTCGGACAATATCAGTTTAGGAGAATCCACCTTTATGGTTGAAATGCTCGAAACTGCAAGTATTCTCAACAATATCAGCAAGAACAGCCTTGTGCTTCTGGATGAAATAGGGCGTGGCACATCCACTTTTGACGGAGTGTCTCTGGCGTGGGCTATTGCTGAATTCATTGCCACCCATGTCCAAAGCCCAAAAACATTGTTTGCAACCCATTATCACGAGTTGAATGAACTTGAGAACAAACTGCAAGGAGTCAAGAACTTTCATATCTCTATTAAAGAAGTAAGTGATAAAATTCTTTTTTTGAGAAAACTTGTTAGTGGCGGAAGTGAGAGCAGTTTTGGTATTCACGTAGCCAAGATGGCAGGCATTCCTAAGGCTGTAACTGACCGCGCAGCACTCATCTTAGAAGAATTGGAAAAAGATAGAGCAGCCATCTCCGGCAAAGAAACACTCAAAAAACTCAAGCGTCAAGAAGTGCAAATGACGATGTTTGGCATAAACGATCCTCGTCTTGAGGAAATGCGCAGAATGGTTTTTGAAACAGATGTAAACTCGCTTTCGCCTATTGAGGCTTTGATGAAGCTAAATGAGTTGAAAAAGGTGCTGGAAGGAGGAAAGTAATCAAGGTTCTATTCAAAGTAAGAACTGAGTAATAATCATTTCTTAGATTTTCGTTTTTTCATTCCATACCAATACTCATCAATGATTTCTCCATTGTCGTCAAATGTAATACTGGCAAGCCACTTACCTTTGAAATCATATAACTTCCATACCCCAACTTTTACCCCCATTTTATAGGTTCCTTCGGAAGCACCTATAAGTGTAACAAGATTTTGTTGCCAAAAACCGTCTTTAACTCCCATGATATAATTTCCCTTGTTTTCAATTTTGCCCTCCATCTTTTCAACGTACTCGCCATTGAGCGTATCACGGGTATAATGTGCCACTGTGGTTGTATCTCCCTCTAAGCCAAAGGTAATCCAAGTGCTGTCTTTTAAACCCATCTTATAATATTCAATTCTAAGCGGAGACTTGACAAAAATTTCATAAGATTCAAACTTACCATCTTTCAATCCATCTGTGTATTGACCTGAGACTGCAATAGTTCCGTCCATGTGCCATTCTTTATAAGTTCCATTGTAAAGTCCATTTTTGAACATAAACTCTTTCATCGGTTTTCCATCGGGATACCACGCTCTAAACGCCCCGTCTATACGACTGTTCTTGAGATAAAACTGTTGTTCCATCTGACCATTTTCGAAATACATAGTGTTTGTATCTGCTTGTACGCCTTTGATATAAAAATAATCGAACTTGAGTTGTCCTGTTTCATAATAGCCTTTATTCTTACCATCAATAGAATCCATGTAATAAAAACCGCGTTCTTTCACATTTCCGTTTTCATAATAATTCACATACTCACCATTTCTTTTTCCCATCGTGAAGTTCATGGTTTGTTTGAGCCGTTCATCTTTATACCAAGTGATTTTCTGTCCATCCATCAAACCGTCTTTCCATTGTATTTGGATTTTCTTTTTGTTAGTAGAATCATGTCTGACAAGAGATAAACCGGTAAAAGGGCTGTCGTTGTAATAATAGACATCATTAATGTTTTGTAGTTTATCAAAGAAAACATTCTTCTGAGCATGGGTGAGCAATGTGCTACAAATCAGAGAAACCAGTAAAAAAGCATACTTTCGCATAGTTGCAAATTAGATTAATATTATTTCACTAAGATTGGTTTTTTATAAACAATCATTGATAGTAATCCAAAAATTAAACCACAATGGATATCGAGCATTTTCGAAATTATTGTTTGTCAAAAAATGACACAACTGAAGAATTGCCATTTGGACCGGACACCTTAGTTTTTAAGGTTAGGAACAAAATTTTCGCATTGTGTGACATCAACAGCTTTGACAGTATCAATCTCAAATGTGATCCTGCATTAGCCATAGAATTACGCGAACAACACCCTGATGGGATTATGCCGGGATACCACATGAATAAAAAGCATTGGAACACAGTAATGACTTTTATGCCCGACAAGCTTATATTGGAATTAACAGACCACTCTTATGCTTTGGTAACAAAGCAGATAAAGAAGTAGTGGACTTCATTTTATAAGTCTTTTCTACCAAACTTTCTCAACGATAAAAGCAGAGGTATTAAAGCCCATAATGCAAGAATAGAATAAGCGATTATCGTCCCCATCGCACCTGCAAAACTTTGTTTGAACACCGCGCTGGTAACTCCCATGAGTGCCGAAATATCCATTTTGAGCAAAGTAATAATTCTTACTAAATCAATCGGATTGAGTGCACTCAACCCAACAATAATACCTTCAAGTGGATATTCCAATAGCTGAAACAAAACAAACATAACTAATCCGTCAAACAGGAGTGCAAAATAGAGCCATAACAGAAGGGATGCGCCTATTCCTTTAGTTTTTTCCTGAATATATACAGATGCAAACAAAGAGATAGAAACAAAAATAACAGAAAGCAGAACTCCTGTTATAATCATTGTAAAACCAACTATTGTTGGTGCAAAAATCAGTATAGGAAGTCCACATCCGATTACAAAAGCAATAATGAGTGCTATGGCTAATCCAATAAAGAAACTAATCCAAAGTGAATTTCTTTTGATAGGTTGCGCTATTAATAGCTCAATAAACTCTGAAGAGTTATAGATATAGATGGTAGAAAATATTGTACTGACTAAAGGAATTAATATCAGGTTTAGCGTAAGCAAACTCATCAGACTCTTTTCGGGTACGTCCTCCAACATAAACAACCCTAAAGAGAATAGTAATAAAAAGAGTGTGTAGGCAATGACTATTTTATTCCTCAGAATATCAACAACAACATATTTTATGACTTTCTTCATAGTTTTAAATTTTGATTGTTAGCACTCATTATCTGAGCGATAGCTTCTGTTAATTTTACTTTTCCGGTGTCTTTTTTCACATCTTCAATGGGTTTACAAAAGATAATCCTCCCTTCTTCCATATAAACAATCTGATTGATAACCTCATCTAATTCACTTAGTATATGAGATGTTACTAGTATTAATTTCCCTTTTTCCTTCTCTTTCAATATTTTATCTTTCAATACCAAAGAAGCAACAGGATCAAGACCCGCAGTGGGTTCATCTAAGATAAGTACTGCCGGGTCGAACAAAAACGCTAAATACGCACTCACTTTTTGCCTTGTTCCTCCGGACAATGTGCCCATACGTTTATTGAGAATATTTTTCAGATTGAAACTATCATATAGTTCCTTGTCCAGATTAGCCTTACGACCATCTCTCAAATCCTCAATCATTTCCAAAACATGTCCTACTTTCATATTTTCAGGATATCTGGCAATTTGGGGCATATAACCAATTTGATGGCGATATTCCCATTGTCCTTTGATTGGTTTGTCCATAAAAAATATCTCGCCTGAATTAGGGATAACCATACCCAACAGGCATTTAATAAGTGTGGTTTTGCCACACGCATTTGGACCAATCAATGCAATTATATTCTTCTCACCTAAGTGAAGGTTAACCTCTTTGAGTACTTTAAAATTATCGAATTGCTTATTAATGTTTGTGAACTGAATCATTCGTGTATTGTTTTAATTTTCTTCATAGACGGGTTATTATCTTTGAGATTTTCCGGCACCATACTAGGGAGAACGCTTTCTGCCTTGTCCATCATACTGACAAAAAAACTTCTAAATAGCATCAATGCACCGGGATTTCGTTCTATGATAAGGGAATAAAAGGTAATGGGTCTGTATGGCACATCTCCAACACCGTCTTTGTTTAAATCATAACCGTCATATTTGTCCCAAAAGTTGCCATCAAGTGATTTCATGATTAACTTACCATTAGTAGCAAGGTCAAAGGTATTGCCAATAAAATTGTTATTCGTTACTATAAAATCACTACTACTTGCATTGATTTTAAGTGCCCAACCATTATTAGTAAATCTGTTATTTTTGATTTCAATTCTATTGGAACCATCGGCAAAAATAGCCATGGTATTTGTAGTAAAGTCATTATCATCAATCTTACTGTCATTGATTTCCTTTAGCAATAATCCGTAAGCTGCTCCTCCCCAATTATCAGCAAATACATTGTTATACATTTCAACCCGTTTACTATACATCACTGCTACCCCGGCTCCATTGCCTTTATAGACGTTTTCACGAAACACATTATCATGCGAAAACATGAAATGCATGCCATAGCGGCTATTGCCTATGCTTTCATTGTGCTGGATGAATGAATGAGTAACAAACTCAAAATATATCCCGTCTCTATGACCGTGGATTTTATTATTTTTTATTGTAAGATGATTGCATTTCCAGCTGTGAATCCCATTTGCGGCAGGTTTATCTTTACTCTTACCTGATTCTAAAACATTGTTCAAGTAAGAAACATAGGATGAATTCATGGTCAAAATTGCAAAAAAGTTATTCTCAAATCTGCAATTTTCAATGAGTATATTTTTTGTATTATTTATCTTGAGCGAAGCAATATCATTGAAGCTTGAGCTACCTGAATTTTTGAACAAGATTCCTTTAATAACAACATTTTCATGCTCAACAGTCAGATTCTCATATTTATTTTCACCATCAATTTCAGGAAAATTTTCGCCAAGAAGTACCAAGGATTTTTTTAAAAAAATAGCTCCTTCTTTATACAATCCGGGTTTAATCAAAATGGTATCTCCATCTTTTGCAGTATCAATAGCTCTTGTAAGCGATTTAATATTGTTATTGGGAGTTACAACAAAAGTTACTGCAAACAGATTTGAAGATACAAATAACAGAAATGCAGTTATTCCGCTGAAATAAATTCTTCCCATTTTAATTTGCTACCTTCAAACTGTGAAAAATATGTATTAAGGCTGTCTTGAGATTCAAAAGCTGCAGTGTTTGACCCCATTGGGCTTTGAAGTTTGTCATTGTGCAGCAGAAAACAGTTTTCTGCATTTGTCAGATTACCCGGCATAGAAAAATCCACTACCCACAATGAATGGATATTTGTGTTGATTATTGATTTATCATTTATAAAGCCTCTAAGACAATGCAGGTCGTCAAACTTGTAAACTCTCCCTTTATTTGTTACTAACTCCGCGCCAAATCTATTATCACTAATAGTCATTGCGCAATAATCACAATTGTCGGTTCCGAAGGCAATCGGTTTTGGACCTACACTGCATGAACTCAGCAGCAGTGATATAAAAATCAAAAAAAGAAAAGTAAAAGAATAATTTGATTTAACAAGACTCATCATTTTCTTCTGATTTCAATAAAAGCACAAAATAAAATAATAACACCCACACCTGCCATAATCCATCCCCCAAGATCAGGAATAGAATATGCACCGAAGTTAAGCAGTTGTTTAAACCCGAGTAATGGTGGTTGATATGTCATACCGGGCACTTGAATAGGAGCAGTAGGGTCAAGGTTATGTCCGTAATTATACAACCACATATAAAAATCAATCATAGCAGCAATTGCAAATGCTATAAAAGAACCTCCCCAAACATAGAAAAACCACTTTCTGTTAATAACTGCAGTAAGAAGTCCGAATAAACCAATAACAACAAATATATAGGGCAAAACCTCGAACTCGACAAAATCTTTTTCACTCAGATGTCGCATTCCTATGTAATGATTGAGTCCGTTAATAATATCAACTTGACCGGAGAGTTTATCAGCATGAATTTTAAGCACCAGCCCTTCCGGGTATTGGGGCGCGTCCAACTCAATTCTCCATATTGGCACAAAAATAACAATAAAGAGAGCTAAGCCGCCAACAAGAGACATAATCCTAGTTAAGCTTGACAATGAATTTTTTTTTGCAGTAGCCATAAAAGTAATAATAAAAGATTAAAAGTAAAGTGTTGTCAAAGATGAGCTGCCTCTTCGAGGCAGCTCAATGATAAATAAAAAAAATAATGAAAAACTAGTTTGCTTTGGGTGCTGTATCACCTGTTCCATAGCGTAACGGGGTGTTACTTCCGGCAGGGGAAACTCTCACATAACCTTGCATCTCTTGGTGTAATGCACTACAGAAGTCTGTACAATAGAATGGAACTATACCAACCTTTTTAGGCATCCACTTCATCGTCTTGGTTTCTCCGGGGAGTATTAACATCTCTGCACTTGTTGAACCAAGAATAGTGAATCCGTGAGGTAAATCCCAATCTTGTTCAAGGTTTGTCAAGTGGAAATAAACTTCGTCACCCACTTTTATACCTTCAATATTGTCCGGTGTAATGTGTGAACGTACCAGTGTCATATAGATATCTACTCTGTTTCCGTTTCTAACAATCTTTGTTTCGCCTTCGCCTTTTGCAACATAAGGATGATTGTTTTTTGTAATATCAAAAATCCTAACTTGATTATCTTTGATTTTACTTGCCGGAATCATGATTGCATAGTGAGGTTCACCAATAGTTGGGAAGTCAAGCAATAATTTCATTTTGTCTCCTGAGATATCAAATAATTGTGCGCTTTGACAAAGTTCAGGACCAGTTGGCAGATAACGGTCTTTTGTAATTTTGTTCCATGCTACAAGGTATTTGCCATAAGGTGTTTTGGAATCTCCACCGGCAACTGTTAAGTGGCCAGTTGAATAAAAAGTAGGCTGTCTGTCAATCACTTCAAGGGTTTTCAAATTCCATTTAACAACTTCAGACGAAACAAAGAATGATGTATAAGCATTTCCATTTGCATCAAACTCGGTGTGCAATGGACCTAATCCCGGCTTTTTAACTTCTCCATGAAGCACAGCTTGATATTTTAATACAGGAACACCATCAAAATTACCTTCATAATTTTTCTCTTCGATTGCTTTTATCATCTTCTGGAAAGAGAAAACCGGAATCAAAGAAGCTAATTTTCCACTTCCAACAATATATTCGCCAGTAGGGTCAACATCCGCACCATGTGGAGATTTAGGACATGGGATATAGTAGCACACGCCTTCCAAATCTTTCACATCTAATACCAATACTTCGTTTTTGGTAGTCGAATTCACAACAAAAGAATTTTCGTCCATTATGTTGTGAACATAATTTGCTTTAACTTTTCTTGCCTTTCCTGCTTTAACATATTCTTCAGCTTTTTTCCAGTTAACAGCCATAATAAAATCTTTGTCTCTTTGCGAAGAATTAACCTCCAATAATGTATATGCCTTTTCTGTATTGTATGTAGAGAAGAAGAACCATCCGCTGCTTGGACCTTTGCCTGTATGGCTCAAATCATAATTTACCGGAGGGGTTTTTAACTGAAACGCAACGTCCATCTTTCCATTATCAGGATTAACACTAATAAAGCTAATTGCACCACTAAATTTATCTGCATACGAACTGATTGGAATATCTCCATTTTCATCGTCAAAAGGCACGCTGAAACGGGTACCTGCAACTACATACTCAGAATTATCTGTAATAAAAGGTGAAGAGTGATTTCCGGCTGAATTAGGAATCTCAATTATTTCAGTAGTTTGAAAGGTCTTTAGATCAATTCTGGCAACACGTGGGGTATTATTTTCATTTGCAAACAACCACCTGCCATCATACTCGCCATTTGTTTGAGAAAAAGACAAGTGATGTTGGTCTCCCCAAGGGATAAACCCGTGTGAAGTCATAAGCATATTTTTTGTTTCTTCACTATATCCATAACCAGATTCAGGATCTGCTGAAAATACAGGGAGTACTTTAAAAAGTCTTCCGGAAGGAATTCCATAAACAGAAACTTGTCCACTAAAACCACCTGACACAAAAGAGTAGAACTCATCATACTGTCCCGGTGCAACATAGACTTTCTGTGCAGCATCACCACTTACGGCTGTTGTTGCTGTTTTAGGCTTACAACTCTGGAAGCCAATTGCAGTAGCAAAAATGGCAGCAGCCACAGCTACAAATCTCGATTTTGATTGAATTTGAAACATAAATTATATTGATTAGATTAAACAGATTTTGTTATTGAGGAGAATATAAATCAATGAATTAAGGTATTATTAATAAGGGCTTACTTCACTCCATCATTCTTACGCATGAATTCAACAAGTGCATAAGCCTCTTCATCAGCTACATTTTGGTTTGGCATTCTCACCAAACAAATTTCTAACTGTGATTGCAATTCGGGGTCTTTGTCTAACATTTCGTCAGGATTGGTAATAAAATTAAGCAACCAAGCCGGTGTTCTTCTTTGTGTCACACCGTGCCATCCGGGACCAACCAATCTTTCGTCAGTTAATTTATGACAACTCTGACATTTCATATCATATATAGCTTTGCCTTTATCTGCTTTTGCATTGTCGAGTGCTCCTAACACTACATCTTTGAATTTACCTTCTCCTCTGTGAGGGTCGTATTCACTAACTTCTTTCTTTGTATCAGTTGTTTGCTCTGTTGTACTACTTGTGTTTTCTTCATTTGTAGTTTGAGAACCTCCGCATGCATATAGTAATGCAGCAAATCCAATTAAAATTATTTTTTTCATTTTAGTTTTTATTATTTTCAAGTGCAAATGTAGATATGAAAAACAGAACAGAAAATGATATTAATCATGAATCAATATTTTATTTTGACCTTAATTTGCAGACAGAAATCACATCAATATATAATCGCCTAAATCACCTCCTAAAAATACTAAGTTTAAAGCATGATATTCAGAATAGATAACCTAACGCAGCTTACTTATTCTCCTTTAAATTTTTGTGATTTATTCAGTTCCTTATCTTTAATTTTTCTTCTGACACTTAACCTTTCAAAACCAATTTCAGAATATGCCGAAACTATTCAAACTGCCTGATTCATGGGGTGCAATTTGCTTGTTTAATCTTTTTGTTGCTTCTATTATCGGGGTGATTATGAGATATAAAATCAATTTCCCATTACCCGGTATTGTTCAAGCTAATATGCTGCATGCTCATTCTCATTTTGTTTTTCATGGCTGGGCAACCCTCACTTTAATGACTGCCTTTATTAGTCTGATACTGCCTGAGAGAATTAAAAGAACATTTCCGTATTTTGCTATCTTTTGGCTTTCACTCATTCTGTCTTGGGCTATGCTTATCAGCTATTCTTTTCAAGGTTACTCTCCTGTTTCTATTGGATTTACTACTGCTGCAAACATAGTTTTCTATTGGTTTGCAGTTAAATTTATCATGGATTTGAAAAGAATAGATGCTCACAAAGTGGTAAAATACTTTGCAATAGCATCTATTGTATCTTTTATTATAGCATCTATCGGAGAATATTTTTCTGCGAGTTTTTCATTATATGGACCTTCTACACCTCTGATTACACGAGGGGCAATGTATTTTCTGTTACATTTTATTTATAATGGTTGGTTTTCCTTTGCAATCATCACACTGTTTTTTCAATGGTTAACCACCAACAAAATCAAGTATAGACATGAAACCTTATTAAAAGTTTTTGTTCTGCTTGCAATAGGATTAATTCCCGGATATGCTCTTTCATTAATCGGATATGTGAATAAACCTTGGGTTTATGTGTGCTCCTATTTTGCAATCATAACACAAATGATAGCAGTTTATATGCTACTTAATATGATTATAAAAGCCAGAAAACAAATCAATCAAAATCTATCTCTATTCTCAAAAATTCTGTGGGGCACAGCATTTCTTGCTTTTATTGCAAAAACAGGAATGCAGATGGGATCTTTGAGCCCCGATTTGGCAATTATTGCATTCAGCCTTCGCCCGCTGGTAATAGGCTATCTCCATCTAATCTTCATCTGCTTTGTCAGTTTCTTTTTATTTGGGTATATGATTGAGAAGGACAAACTGAGTTTTAAAGCATCTTCACCGGCACGTAATGGAGTAATTGCCTTCTTTGTCTTTTCTTTTCTTAGCGAACTACTGTTATTCCTTCAAGCAGCCGGAAATTTTTTCTACTTCCCTGTTCCCAACATTGCCTTGATTATTTATTACGTAACGATTGTAATGTCTTTGTCACTGTTGGTTTTTGTATTAGGACAGATAAGAAGATATTGGAAATGAGCAGGTGAAAATACTCAATTCCTTACTTTTTTATTTAAAATCATTCAAAATAAGCCCTTAATTTGCACCCCGAAAAAAAGAGTATAAAAATAATTTTATTAACTCTTTTTCATTGTAAATTCAATTCATGAGAAAGATAGCTATTCCTCAAATTTGGGCTACAATATGCCTGATAAACCTCCTTATAGCTTCGTTGCTGGGTTTGCTCATGAGATACATACTTAACTACCCTATTCCTTTCTTGAATTTTGAATTTATTCTGCACTCACATTCTCATTTTGTATTTTATGCATGGGCTACTATGGCACTCTCTACATCATTAGTAACATATTTGCTGCCGGATGACAAAAAGAATAAGACATCTTATGCATGGATATTCTGGATATTATTCTTTAGTTCCTATGGCATGCTTATCACTTTCATAATTCAAGGGTATAAAGTTCCTTCTATTGTATTTTCTTCCATAGCAACCTTTGTATTCTACTGGTTTGCTGTCATCTTTATTAAGGATATGAGGAAATCAGACAATACCTCTCTGGTAAAATATTTTTCCTATATTGCAGTAATTTCCTTTGTTATTTCGTCTTTAGGTCCATATTTTCTTGCCTATTTCTCCGCCACCGGTCAAACAGCACCTTTGTATATCAATGGTGCACTATACTTTTACTTACACTTTCAGTATGACGGCTGGTTTACATTTGCTGTCTTTGCACTATTCTTGCATTGGCTTGTTAGAAATAAAATCATTTTTGACTCATCTATTTTCTTTAAATTCTTTGCATTGTTGGCATTCAGCATTTTCCCCGGATATGCATTATCTATCATTGGACTAACGGATGCATATTGGGTCAATTTTGCAGCACAAATTTCAATCATCGCGCAATTGATTGCTATGGTTTTATTCATTCAATTCTTTATTCAATCGCGAAAAAAAATTGCTGCCCATTTACAAGGTTTGACCAAAATCCTTTGGATGACTGCCTTTGTTTCTTTTGTTGCTAAAACCATTATGCAGTCATTTTCAATTGAGCCCGAGATTACAGCTTTTGCCTTTAGCTACCGACCGGTTGCTATTGGTTTTTTACATTTGATTTTCTTGTGTATAATCAGCTTTTTTATTTTTGGGTTTTTCTTTGAGAAAAATTTATTCCAAGTCAATAGAAACGTATTGTCAAAAAGCGGTGTAATCCTCTTTGTAGCAAGCACTTTGTTGAGCGAAGCTATTCTATTTTTAGAATCTGCGGGGGCATTTTTCTCTATTGCAATGCCTAACTTTAATCTCTGGTTGCTATATATTACAGCAGTACTTTCTGCGTCTTTAATATTGTTTTTGATAGGACAAATCAAATCCTAATCACGACCCACACAATTAAGATGCAGGCTGACACTATTCAGCTTTTTTGAGTCCCAAACCTTCGTAATATTTGCTTACTTTTGCACAACCTAAATCCAGAATAGGTTTTATAAGATATAAAATATGACTAAGATGCAAGCCACTGACTCGTCTCTTTCGTTTGACGAATTCAAAAAACAAGTATTAGAAGACTACAAATTAGTAGTTGAGAGCAGACAAGCCAGTTTGATTGGGCGCAAGGAAGTGCTTACCGGCAAAGCCAAATTTGGAATTTTTGGAGATGGAAAAGAGGTTCCGCAAATTGCGATGGCAAAAGTTTTCAAAAAAGGTGATTTCCGCTCCGGTTACTACCGTGACCAAACCTTTATGTTTGCCAAAGGAGTAAACACCATTAAACAATTCTTTGCACAGTTATATGCCCATCCCGACATTGAAACTGAACCAAATTCCGGTGGACGTTCAATGAACGGACACTTCGCTTCGCAATTCTTGGATGAAAAAGGTAACTGGCTTGCACAGACTAACAAATTTAACGTCTCTGCAGACATCTCTCCAACTGCCGGTCAAATGCCCAGATTGCTTGGATTGGCTTATGCATCTAAGATATATAGACAAAATCCTGCCCTCAAAGACAGAACTGATTTTTCTATAAACGGCAATGAGATTGCTTTTGGAACAATAGGAAACGCAAGCACTTCCGAAGGCGGATTTTGGGAAGTTATGAATGCTGCGGGTGTGATGCAAGTTCCACTTTTGATGTCTATTTGGGATGATGCTTATGGAATTTCAGTTCCTGCAAAATATCAGACTACAAAAGAGGATTTGTCTGCACTATTGAGTGGTTTTGTTAGCGAAGGCGACAAAAAAGGAATTCGATTATTCACCGTCAAAGGGTGGGACTATGCAGCACTATGCAAGACGTATGAAGAAGCTGCAGAAATATGTCGTACGGAACATACCCCTGTTGTTGTACATGTTACAGAATTGACTCAGCCGCAAGGGCACTCAACGTCCGGTTCGCACGAAAGATACAAATCCAAAGAGCGTTTGGCATGGGAATCAGAATACGATTGTAATGCACAGATGCGTAAATGGATGATTAGCAACGGTATTGCCACCGAAGAAGAATTAACACAAGTTGAGGAAGAAGCATTGTCATTAGTTAAAAAAGAAAAAGATGAATCATGGAAAGAGTTCATGGATTCAATGAATACAGATAAAAATACCGCCATTGAACTGCTAAATCAACTAGCTCCCGATTATGCGCATGCAACAGAATTAACCAACGAACTCAAAGCAGATAAAAATGCTATTCGCAAAGAGACTTTAACCGTTGTACACAAAGCTTTGCGCGAAACTCATGCACAAAATATCCATTCACAAGCAAGACAAAAATTGCTTGATTTTTATAACAATATGATTGCTGAAAACAAGGAAAGATATGGTTCTCACTTATATAGTCGCTCCGACAGCAATGTATTTAGTCAAACAATTATTCCTGCCGAATTCAGCGACAACTCTCCCATACTTGATGGCAGAGAGATTGTAAATGCTTGCTTTGACAAGAATTTTGAAAAATATCCCGAGTTCGTTGCCTTTGGGGAAGATGTTGGCAAAATAGGCGATGTAAACCAAGGATTTGCCGGCATGCAGGACAAATATGGCGAATTGAGGGTTACAGATGCAGGAATCAGAGAGTTGAGCATTGTAGGACAAGGATTAGGGGCAGCAATGCGCGGACTTCGACCTATTGCAGAAATCCAATACCTCGACTATTTGCTTTACGCGCTCGAGATTATGAGCGATGATATTGCTACAGTCCAATACAGAACAGTAGGCAGACAAAAATCTCCTGTCATTATCCGCACACGGGGACACAGATTGGAGGGAATTTGGCATTCAGGTTCATACATGGCCGGTGTGATTCATCTGGTACGAGGCATGCACGTTTGCGTACCCAGAAACATGGTACAAGCCGCAGGGATGTATAACCTACTTTTCAAAGCAGATGAACCCGCACTTGTAGTTGAGTGCTTGAATGGTTACAGACTGAAAGAAAAACTGCCGGACAATATTGGCGAATTCACAGTACCTTTGGGTATTCCGGAAATTTTGCACCAAGGTACTGATATCACATTAGTAAGTTATGGCTCCAGTTTAAGAATTGCGCAAGAAGGCATCAAACAATTAGAAGAATTTGGAATTTCTGTTGAACTTATTGATGTTCAGACTTTGTTACCATTCGATATCCATCACAGTATTGTTGAGTCTATCAAGAAAACCAATAAGGTTGTATTTATGGACGAGGATGTTCCGGGCGGCACAACATCCTATATGATGCAAAAAGTATTGGAAGAACAAAAAGGATTCAAATACCTGGATGCAGAGCCTGTTACCATAACTGCTAAAGAACATAGACCTGCTTATGGTTCAGACGGAGATTATTTCTCAAAGTGCAATGCAGAGGACGTATTTAACACCATATATAAAATAATGCACGAATACAATCCTGAGAAGTATCCTGCGTTTGGGGCATAACATTTTCAATCAAAAAACTGCCATGAAATATGTTCAGTTGGCACACCATACACTATTTGCGGATGATTATCCCCTATATACTTGGCGTGTTTACTTCATTTTATCTACTGAATGACAATTGGCAGATTGCACTCATTGCCGTTCCCGGATTAGCCCTTTCTATTTATTATTATTTTCGTAAACCTATCAAGAAATTCAGTCTTGACACTCTCTATGGTGTTGCTCTATTCCTCTTGCTTTTTGCGCTTGGCAGTTTTAGACAATTCACCTATAATGAGTTAAACACACCAAACCATTTTTCAAAAAATAAGCAAACCGAATATTTGTTGGCACAAGTTGCCGAAGAATCATTTGAAAGAGAACACTTTGTTCGCGTAAGGCTTAATATTCAAGGTGGTTTTGATTCGGTACAAAATTTTTATAAAGAAACCGGCAGCGTACTTGCCTATTTCAGAAAACCTGTTGCACAGCAGTTTACCATAGGTGATGAGGTCATTATCAACGCACAACTCATTCAAGAGGTTGAACCTCCTCGCAACCCGGGCGAATTCAACTACAAACGCTTTCTAAGTTACCAAAATATATATTTTCAGGTTTTCCTGAATGAAGATGATTGGATAAGTACAGGTGTACATCATCTTTCTATTACAAGCATTGCCTCACAAGCCAGAATGAGCATTATAGATAAGATTGGGCAACTCTTTCCGGACCCTGAACACAAAGGTTTTGCAGAGGCTTTGCTTGTAGGTTACAGAAACAATCTAAACACCGAAATTGTAGATTCATTTTCCAAGACCGGCACACTGCACGTGTTGGCTGTTTCAGGATTGCATGTGGGGATTATCTTTTTGATTTTGAATTTTATAAGCAAGGTTTTTCGTAGTTCAAAACACGAATATATCTACAAAGGACTGATTGTTATCATGGGCATTTGGGCTTATGCTTTTGTGACCGGGATGTCGCCTTCGGTGCAAAGAGCTGCCATTATGTTCAGCATTGTACAAATCGGAGTACTGCTCAAGCGCAGACCACAGATTTATAACAGCATTTTTGCTTCGGCTTTTTTCATACTATTGGTGAATCCGTTTTTGATAGTGAGTGTGAGTTTTCAACTGTCATATATCGCTGTTTTGGGCATTGTATTTCTTCAACCTAAAATTAGAAATTGGTTTATACCGAGAAATAAAATCACAAAATATAATTGGGATTTGACAGCCGTCTCACTCGCTGCACAGATTGCAACCTTTCCTCTGGGAATTTTTTATTTCTACCAATTTCCATTGTATTTTCTTTTGTCCAACTTGGTTGTCATTCCTGCTATTTTTGTTGCTATGCTTGCGCTCATCGCAAGTGTATCAATGTTTTGGATTCCATTTTTGGGGAGCATCATTACATGGATAGCAAAAATCAGCATTGACTTTATACTTTGGACGGTCAGCACCATGCATTCACTTCCAAGCGCAAGTTTTGAATTCTTGTATTTGACACCAACACAGTTAATACTGCTCTATATTTTCGTTTTTGTATTTACATTATGGCTTTTTTCTGCTCAAAAATCTTACGGATGGCTCTCAATGATCACGGTTGTGGCATTTATGTCAACTGCCTTGTATCGCTATTACAAGGTCAATAATCAAAACTTTGCTGTGGTACACTCCATAAACAAACACCAAGTAATGAGTATTGTAAATGGTAGAGAAGTCCATTTTATTTCAGATTCTTCATTCATAAACGATGAAAACAGCCAGCGTTTTTATCTGCGACCCTACATCTCTGAACACGGTTTGCGCAAAATACATTTCCATACATGGGAAGACAGTATATCCCAAGACCATTTTCTTTTATATAACAATATTTTACAAATCAAAAACCACACTATCCTATATAAAAACAAATGGATACTTCTGCACCAAAACACAAATGGAAGCAATACCGCATGGGTATTTAATTCCAACGATAAAAAGAGAATGGACTTTATGAGCAAGAAATCAATAGAAATACAGGCAATGCAAGGATGGATGAAATTAGAATAAGTGCAAAGACTTATAAAGTCACTTCAAAAAAATATCATCCAACAATCTGAGTATCAGAAAAACAATTACATTTGTCTCCACATTCCTAATCCGTGTGCGAGGCATTGCAACCCAATCCTTTAACCACATTAGGTTTACGACAATTAACTTTATTCATAAAAATCACACTCAAACAAATAATACAATGAAAACAATTAAAAATTTATCCTTCATCCTATTGACAGCAGTATTTTTATACTCATGCTCTAAAAAAGCAAAACCGGAGGACGTTGCAACTGCATTTCAAACATCTTTCTTGAAATTAGATTTCGATAAAGCGAGCGAACTCGGCACAGATAAAACTAAAGAATTCATGAAAACCATGAAAGGATTTGCAATGATGATGGGAGAAGAAAAGTTCAAGGAAGAAAAAGCAAAAGCTGAAAAAGCCAAGATAGAGATTACCGGTTGCAAATGTGAAGCCTTGGACGACAACAAACATGAATGTACCGTTTCATATAAAAACGAAGAAGGAAATGAAGAATCTTCACCGGTGGTACTTACCAAAGTGGATGGCAAATGGCTTGTTGATATGAGCAAAGAAGATGCAGGCATGAATGCAAAAGAGAATTCTGAAAATGGAGATATGGAAAATCCGGATGAAAACATTCCTGAAGACGGTAGTGATATTGATAGTTCCACATCAGATGCTTCAGAAATGCAAAGTGATTCAATGTAATTCACTATTGTACCTAATTTAATGCTTCTATAAACCTCTTGTCTTAAGAGGTTTTTTTATTGTTGAATTAATAATGTTGTTTGTGAGTATTGCTAAAATAATGAGACTGCTTACAACAATAACGGGAATCATAATTCTATTGGGTGTTTTTGCTATTGTACTTTATAACTCTCCAATTGTGCGCAGCAAAGCAGGAAGGTGGGTAGCATTAAATACAGCAAGTACATATAAGTCAAATTCTAAATTAAATCAACGACCTCATTCCAAACTATCAGAACAAGATTTGCTAAATTTTCGGGAAGGAGACATCATTCTACGAAGAGGTTTTGGTTTTGTAAGTGACTGGATTCACAATCATTTTAGTGATAAATACGGGCTAACCCATTGCGGTGTACTGACTTTAAAAGATTCTTTGTGGCAAGTCATTAATTGTGAGTCTAATCAATATCACGAGGGTATGCAGGTTACATCTTTGCAAGCATTTTTAAATGATTCACATCCTGAAACCATTGTAGTTGTAAGGCTCAATGATCAAGAACAGGCTCAGCCCATTTTCCACCAATGGATGAACTATTATTTAGAAAAACAAGTACCTTTTGATTACAAATTTGACGACAGCGATAGCTCCGAACTATATTGTACAGAAGTTATTGATCTGGCATTGCAAAGAACCTTGGGAAAGAAAATTCTTACTCAGAGAAAAAATATAGGTCTGATTACAGCACCTTCGTACAGCAATTTTATGAATACGGAAAATTTTAGCATCATCATCAATCAGCTTGTAGATTGAGATTATTTAGGGAAAACTTTGCTCAATCCCGTCAATCAAAGCATGAATTACCTTAATATGAATTTCTTGTGCACGGTCTGCAAAATCGCTATGAGGAGCACGTATTTCAATATCACACATGGTACCCAACACTCCTCCGTCTTTTCCGGTCAGTCCTACTATGGACATATTTTTCTTTCTTGCAGCTTGCACCGCTTTTACAATATTAACAGAATTTCCGCTCGTGCTGATAGCTAATAAGACATCTCCTCTGTTTCCTAAAGCTTCAATATATCTTGCAAAAATTTCTTCAAAACCATAGTCATTACCAACGCAAGTTATATGTGCCGGGTCACTGATACTAATAGCCGGAATTGCTGCTCTGTTATTGCGATAGCGACCTGTTAGCTCTTCTGCAAAGTGCATAGCATCACACATTGAACCTCCATTACCGCACGAAATAATTTTATTTCCTTTTTTGACTGCATTAGCCATCAAATCGGCAGCAGATTCAATTTTGGCAAAATTGTTTTGATTACCTAAGAATTGGGTGAGAATCTGTTGTGCTTCTTCAAAATGTTTTTTAGCTGTCATAAATTAGTATGCACTTTCAAACACAGGGTTCTCCTGTTTTGCTTTTTGCAATTGATTGTGTTTATAGTGTTTAAGTCCTTGTTTTAAGAAACGCACAAAATTATCTACGTTTAAATCATACGGCTGTGGGGAGTTCAACAAATTCTCATCATTGTCAAGCAGAATATAGTTGGGTTGTGAATTACTTCCGAACATACACGATTGAATGTCAGAGTTCTTCTTGCCCAAGGTAGTAACTTTTCTACCCGTTATTTTTGATAAATATTGCTCCTCTGCAGGCAAGGTAATTGTTTTATCATCCACATATAACGCGATGACGATATAGTCTTTGCTGAGGATATCGAGTATTTTTTCATCACTCCAAACCCTTGCTTCCATTTCTCTACAGTTCACACATCCATGTCCTGTGAAGTCAATAAACACAGGCTTGTTCACTTTTTTGGCGTACGCCATACCTTCTTCATAATCAAAGTAGCCTTTGAGATTGTGAGGCAAATGTAATTTGTCGGAATATTTGGGGGTACCTTCTACATCACCTTTTTCACCTTCAAGCTTTTCGAGTAAAGCAAAATCATGTGTTGACATAGGAGGGAGATAGCCTGCAAGTGCTTTTAACGGAGCACCAAACATACCCGGAATCAAATAAATAACAAATGAGAATGTTATAATTGCCATAATTAATCTTGGAACTTTCAGATAAGGCAAATCACTGTCGTGTGCAAATTTGAGTTTACCCAACAGATATAACCCCATCAAGGAGAAAATGATAATCCAGAGTGCTAAATAAATTTCTCTGTCTAAAATTCCCCAATGATAGGTTTGGTCAGCCAGAGAAAGAAATTTGAGTCCCAATGCAAGTTCGAGAAATCCGAGAATGACTTTAACCGAATTAAGCCAGCCTCCGGATTTAGGCAATGAATTAAGCCAAGTTGGAAACATGGCAAACAATGCAAACGGAAATGCAAATGCAAGCGAGAAGCCAAACATTCCAACAACGGGTTTTACAAATTCTCCATTCAGACTCTCCACCAATACAATCCCAACAATAGGTCCTGTGCAACTAAACGAAACTAATGCGAGTGTTAGAGCCATGAAAAAAATACCCAAAAAACCCCCTTTGTCTGATTGCTTATCAACTTTGTTTACCAACCAAGAAGGCAAAACGAGCTCAAAAGCACCAAAAAATGCTGCTGCAAAAAAGATGAATATCAGAAAGAAGAAAATATTAGGAATCCAGTGCGTAGCCACAAAATTAGCTGCATCTTCTCCAAATACAACTCCAACCAGACTACCTAATACGGTATAGATAAAAATGATGGACGCACCATACAACAAACCGCTCTTGATAGATTGTGCTCTATTTTTGTTTTCACCTCCTTTCATAAAAAATGCTACGGTCATCGGAATCATGGGGAATACACAGGGAGTTAACAACGCAGCCAATCCCGATAAGAAAGCTAAAAGAAAGAATCCTAACAAGCTATCTTTAGATACACCTGCCACTTCTCCTTCATATTTCTTAACTTCACATTTTCCAATATCATTTTCATCTTTTGCTTTGTATAAATAACTGGGTTTATATGCATTCTCGCTGGTGGTCGCCACAGTCGCGGTACTTTCTACATTATCTTTACTCTCAACTTCGCTTGTATTTTCAACATTTGCATTTGTATCACTGTGTATATTATTAGTTTGAACTTGCTCCTCCATCTTTTGCCCTGCAGCGGTACCCGATACTGTCAAACCTGAAAAAGTCATATTGGCTGTTTCCAAAGGCACACACATTCCTGACACATTGCTGCACATTTGACCTTCAAGAAACCCTTTAATGACCGGATTGGGTGCGAGGATTTTCACTTTGTGCCTTAGTTCTGCCTTCTTTTCAAATTTGCCAACTTGACACTTAAAAATATCATCTATTTCTTTTTTGTCTCCAACGGAATAGAGATTGCCGACTGGTGCAAAGGTGTTGTTCTGTTCAAAATTGAAGTTAGCCTTGATAGGTCCTATTTCACATTCTACATTTGTAGAATAAATATACCAATCCTTGGGAGCATTGGTTGTAAAAACAATTTCAACGACATCGCCTACTTTGGCTTCGGTTTGAGAAAACTTAAATTCCCATACCGGTTGTTTTACCATTTGTGCAGATGCACTGCTCAGATTTAGAAAATAGCTTGTCGCAACAAGAAATAGCGTAAAAATGCGTTTTAGATAAGTTAGATGTTGCATAAAAATTCAGTTTACAAAGTTCGTTAAAAAAAGTGTTTACAAATATTAGTTATCCTTTTAAAATATAAACTGTAATTTCGTTTGAAATCATGAAAATGCGTTTAATCCTTCCCTTTCTATTGGGCTTAGTTTTTTTTATTTCAAACTCAGCGCAAGCCAATCGTATCAGCTATCAAGAATATATTGAGCAGTACAAAAATATTGCTATGCAGGAAATGAAAAGTCATAAAATACCCGCAAGTATTACACTCGCCCAAGGTCTATTGGAATCAGGTGCGGGCAATAGTCGTCTGGCTGTAGAAGGAAATAATCATTTTGGAATAAAATGTAAAAAAAATTGGACAGGACGCACGATAATTGAAGATGATGACGAAATAGGAGAATGCTTTAGAGCATACAACTCTCCTTTTGAATCGTATGAAGACCATTCCTTATTTTTAACAGAGAACAAAAGATATGCTTTTTTATTTGACATTCACATACTTGATTACAAAGCCTGGGCTGACGGCTTATTGAAAGCGGGCTATGCTACCAATCAGAAATACCCTCAATTATTAATTGGTTTGATTGAAAGGTTCACGCTTGCACAATATGATACAAGCGTTTTTTATGGACAAAAAGATCAAAATTATTTTACTGATCCCATAATTAAACCCAATATTCAGATAGTTGACAATGGCGTACCACTGACCGTAACACGTCCCGGACAGACCATACACTCCATTGCTGAAGACAACAATATGCGTGACTGGCAAATCTACAAATACAATGACCTACCAAAAGATGCACGAATTGACCCCGGTATGATTATCTATTTAAAACCTAAACGTAATAAAGCGGCTATTGCAACCCATACTGTTGAATCGGGAGAAACAATGTGGGAGATTTCACAGAAATATGGAATAAAACTCAAAAAACTTTATAAGAAAAATCACATGGAACCGGGCACTGAAGTAAAACCGGGTGAAGTCATTAATATGAGAAGAAAACGCAAAGAAATGCCCGACACCGGCAGAGTCATAATTCAACCTTCGTTAGACATTCCAAGAACCGAGTCCAATCATGTTGAGGTTGTTACGCCCCCAACTACCAAACCGATACAAAAAGATGTGAATACCGGCACTACTACTACTACTACAACAAGCGTAGCTGAGTCCAATACTGAGGGGACATTATTCTACACAGTAAGTATTGGTGAAACCCTATATAGCATTTCAAAAAAACTGAATATCAGCATGGATAGTTTAGCTAAATGGAATAAGCTAAAAGACAATGCATTATATGTGGGACAAAGGCTCTCTTATTTTGCTCCACAAACTCAAAACCAAAATTCAAACAACACAACTCAAACCCGGTTCATATTACATACCATCAAGCCTGGCGAAACCCTTTACTCAATATCTCGAATATATGGCGTATCGGTTGAACAAATTCAGCAGTGGAATCAAATTTCAGGGAATGATATTAGAGTTGGACAAACTTTGCAGATTGAAGATAATAGATAGCTTAGCTCAATAAAAAATCTTCTATTCATCATTTCATTCAAATAACATAGATTTGACATCCAAAACGTTCAACAAATGAAGGCTATAATCCCGGTTGCAGGCATTGGCAGCAGACTCAAGCCACACACTAACACTCAGCCCAAAGCACTTATTCCCGTAGCAGGCAAACCATTGCTCGCACATATCATTGACAACCTTCAATCAGCAGGAATAACAGAGTTTATCTTTATTATCGGATATATGGGTGATAAGGTTGAGAATTTTATTACAAAAAACTATCCGGAACAAAAGAACAAATTTATTATTCAAACCTCGCGCAAGGGAATAGGTCACGCCATTTATCTTGCCAAAGAAAAAGTGCAAAATTGTGACAGTGTGCTTATTGTGTTGGGGGACACCATTTTCGAAACTAACTTGAAAAAAGTACTATCCGCTCCCAATTCAATGATCGGAGTCAAAAAAGTTGATGATCCGCGTCAGTTTGGGGTGGCGGAAATCAATGCAGATACAAGTATTAAAAAATTGGTCGAAAAACCTCTTATTCCCAAGTCAAACATGGCGTTAGTGGGTGTTTATTATATAAAGGAAGTTAGTCAACTTTTTGAAGCTCTACGATACAATTTAGAAAATAAAATCAAGACCCAAAACGAATATCATCTCACAGACGCATTGATGAGGATGATTGAACAAGGAGTTGTAATCAAAACATTCGAGGTGGATAATTGGTTTGATTGTGGCAAGAAAGAAATCCTGCTGCAAACCAATGAATTGTTATTGAAGCGATTGAAAGAATGTTCAATAGATAAAAAATCAATCAGCGACAGCATTATCATACCGCCTGTCTTTATTGGTAAAGGTGCCAAAGTTTATAAATCCGTCATTGGTCCTAATGTATCCATAGGTGATAACACAATTATTCAATCGAGTATTATCAAAAACTCTATTATTGGACCTTATGCTCATATTGAGAGCGCAATTCTTCAAGACACTCTGATAGGCAATGACTCACGACTTAAAGGATTTGCTTACACACTGAACTTAGGAGATAGTACAGAAATCAGTTTTTAGACAGCAACAAAAAAGCACGGCTTATATGACCGTGCTTCTCAACAAAAATTTCGAAAAATAGAACTTACTTATTCTGCGTTTCCTTCTCTTGGTTTGTCTTCTCTTGGCTTAGCTTCATTCACAACCAATGCTCTTTCCATGAACTCTTTCTCATGCAAAGCTTGAATAGCCTCACGGGCTGCATTGTCATTGCTCATTTCTACAAAAGCAAATCCACGAGAACGATGAGTGAATTTGTCTTTAACAATTCTTGCCAAAACAACCTCTCCATAAGTGGAGAAAAGGTCTGAAAGATCTTGCTCTTTGGCACGGAAGCTAAGATTACCTACATAAATATTCATACAATTAACTTTTAAACTTGTGCGTATCATTTTGCACGGGACAATGATACGCGAATAAAACATAGCTTCGTTCATTTTTTGAAATATTTTTTTAAATTACACATCCTTAAGTTCTCAATCTTGGTTTACAACTTCTATGATTAACTACTCATGCTATTCAAATTTAATAATAATTCAACTTGCGTTAATTAACAAAAAACCATGACCACGCCTAAATAATATCTATTTAATTTAAACTGTTGAAATGCAGTAGAAAGACCACAAAATAATCAATTAGTTTTTTGGTAAATTAAAAGTTTGGGGCAATTTTTGCAACTCAAAATTTAAAAACAAAAACCCATGAAAAAAATATTTATCATCTTCGGAATTTGGCTTGGTTTCAGTGCATGCGATTCAGTATTAAGCACGATGGAAACGGTTAATAAAAACTTAGGACCTTCAAACACAGAAATAATAGCCGGATTAAAAGAAGCTTTGACAAAAGGTATTCAAACCGGAGTTTCTAAACTCTCTGTTAAAGACGGTTTTTGGGGCAATCCCGCTATCAGAATACCCATGCCGGAGGAAGTAAAAAATGTTGAATCAACTTTACGCACAATGGGACTCGGAAGCCAAGTGGATAAAGCTACCAAAGCCCTAAACGAAGGCGCAGAACTGGCTACAAAAGAAGCTATTGACGTTTTTGTAACCGCTGTGAAAACCATGTCTATTCAAGATGCAATGGGGATACTTACCGGAGGCAATAGCGCTGCGACTAATTATCTTAAATCAACTACTACTGCATCGTTGACAGAGAAGTTCAGACCTATCATAGCCGGTTCATTAGACAAAGTAAGTGCAACAAAGTATTGGGGGGATATCATGAGCAAATACAACTTATTTGCAACAAAAAAAATCAATCCTGATTTGACCGGATATGTTACCGAGAAAGCTATGAATGCACTTTTTAAAGAAGTTGAAGTACAAGAAAATCTAATTCGCTCAAATCCGGCTCAGAGGACAACCGAAATTCTCAAAAAAGTTTTTGATTACGCAGATACAAAAAAATAAGTTTCGGTTTTAGGTTTATCTACACTCGAGTTTATTTAAAAAATAGCATCCATTATTTTACTAATCAATAATAATGTTTTGTTAATACATTGAATGATGGCTTGTATGCTTGCGTATTAAGTGAAAATACTTACTTTTGAAGCATTAATTAAACAAACAAAAAATGAAAATGAAATTATTACCCATGTTAAGTGTGGCTGCTGCCATGTTCTTATCTTCAAATCTTTCTGCCCAAAGAACTATCGACTGGTCAGTAAGTTCTATTCCGATACCTCCTTCCGAGTTAAGGGAAAAAGCGGATATGAGTGGAAGTACCTACACACTCTCAGCAGTATTTACAAATTTGGGACCCGACACCGCCAGAATAGGTGACACACTTTTATACCGTGTTGTTATTCCTATCAGCCAATCACAAGCTATACTTATACCCGGACCCGATATAAACACTTACGCAATCAGAGTTTTAACTAATGATATCGCACCTAATGATACCGCAATGATAAATTTATCCGGCACTATTGGTTTCAGACCGAAATCTGTATCTTTTTATACTGGTATAACTGTTGCTTCTTTACTTATCAACGGTTCCGGTTTAGACCCTATTAAAGATGAAGAAAACAGCACCCTCGGCAATAATGTTTTGTCAGAACAAGTTCCATGGATTGTAAGACAAGGCTGGGGTGTAAATGTGAAAACTGTTGATGTTGAGAATTCTTTTAGCGTTTATCCTAATCCGTCAACAACCGGTATCTTCCAAATCAACACATTGATTATTAATGCAGACAATACCGAAAACACTATTAAAGTTTACGATTATAGTGGGCAAGTTGTTTATGTTGCTGAACTGAATAATAACTCTACTCTTGACCTGTCTAATCTGAGCAATGGTATTTACTTTGTAACATTCAACAATGGTTTGGGCACTGAGACTACCAAAGTAAGTATAGCAAAATAAAAAATATTTCTCCGTAAATAGAAAGAGTCCTCCTTCACTAAGGGGGACTTTTTTTGTTTAGGGTCATTGCTGCTAAAATCCTATTTTTGAACCGAATGAGAATACGATTTCTTGCGCTACTCCTTGCGACAAATATGTCTTCAGTCTTTGCACAAGAGTCATTCCGCGCTACATTGTTACCCGGTTTTTTAATGCCTCATTCGGTTTCTATGCCACACATGGCTACGCATACCATGGGGGCTGAGTTTGCCTGGCAATTTAAAGGTTTGGGTAACCCATATTCCGATAGCCTATACAAACATATTGACTGGGGGCTCTCACTGTATTATAACTACTTTGGCAAACACAATATCAATGGCAGTACAATCGCTTTCATTCCTTATGTTCAGGTTAGGTTATTCAATCACAAACATTCTGAAACGATGATTAAACTGGGAGCAGGTTTAGGATACTGCTCTGCTATTTTTGATCCCATTCGCAATCCCAAGAACAGGGCTATGAGCAGCCGTATTAACGGCTCAATGCAAATTGCTTTTCTCAATATTCGACCATTGACCAAGAATCTCGATTTGTTGTTTGGCATAGGAATGACACATTTTTCAAATGCTAATTTTAACCGTCCGAATCTGGGTATTAACACCCCTCAGCTCAATCTGGGATTGAATTTCAAAAGTTCAAACATAAGACCCTATCGTTTTGCTACAGATACCGGAAAGTTAGCTACTCAATATTATTTTGAAACTCGCGTAGGAGTTGGGAGCAAAACAGCAACGATATCCGACCCTACAAGGCGTTCGGTTTACACCTTAGGATTAACACAAGGCATTGGAATTACTCCTATCCGCAGTGCCCGAATAGGCTTAGACCTATATTATGATAAACTTGACCCCTATATTGTATTCAACCCTGATTCTAAGACAAATTTCCAATTCAAGGATGCTTTTGAAGCAGCCATAAAAGGAGGATATGAATATTACTTTGGCAACATAGCCTTCTATCTGGACTTGGGTTACTATCTTTATAAACCCGAAAATGTAGGTAAGTTAAATTATTATATCTCAATAGGTTTAAATTACAATTATAAAAAATTCCTTGTTGGTGTCAGACTCAAGTCCCATGCTGCAAATGCAGACTTTGTGGATTGGTGTGTAGGTTACAGATTTAATACAAATTATATAAAAAGAAATCAAAGATGAGAATTTGGGTGTTGCTCGGAGTCTGTTTGCTATTTACAACTTGTAAAAAAGGGCATGAACTTGATTGTTTTAAATCTGCCAGCAAAATAACACAGAAGACCTATGATATAGACTGGTTTAATGAAATCAATGTCAATGGCAAAATCAGTTTGGAGTTGATATATAGCCCTAACAAAACAGCGTTAGAGGTTACCTACAATCAGAACCTGATTAGCGGTATCAGCAAAGAAATCAAAGACGGCAAACTGACACTCAAGGACGAAAACAAATGCAACTGGGTGCGTAGCTATGACTTACAGCCAAGACTACGATTATTTTATAATGATTCGTTGCGAATTATTAATATCATAGGTGCTGCCAAAGTGTTCAACACAGACACACTCCGTCTCAACAAACTCATAATTAATAATCAAAGTGTCGAGGATGTTGAACTCACCATAAACGATGTAAACGGAATCGAATGTAATGGCTTTAATTCTGGCGGTTTTATCATCAAAGGTCAAGCAGGCTATCTGACAAGTACCATAGACGATGCATCATTTATTGACACGCGTAAACTGACCTTAGACGACCTCTATTTATTTCATTATAGCGTTCGCACATCACATGTACAATCACAAGACATAATGGAAGTGAAACTATATGGCAAAGGAGACGTGGTTTTGAATGCCATCCCTTCGGATAGTACAAGATGGCGTTGTTGCAGGGTTGAATTGTCCAAATATGGTACAGGCGAATTCAAATAATTAAAATAATTCAAAAAATAAAAAAGGCTGCCCTTTTAGGACAGCCTCTATTCTAAAAATATTGTGTTGATTAACCTTCGCTTTCGATTTGGATATCAATCTCAGTAGAAATACCTTTATAAAGGTTGATGGTCGCTTTATAGGCACCCACCATTTTAATTTCATCATTAAAAACAATCTTTCTTCTGTCCACATCAAGACCTTTGTCTTTGAGTGCATTAGCCACCTGAAGAGTGGTTACCGCTCCAAATATTTTGCCGGTTGTTCCGGTTTTGGTTTTAAGTGTGATAGATTGATTTGCTAACTTCTCAGATAGAACCTCTGCGTCTTTTTTCAGCTTTTCTTGCTTAAATGCTCTCTGTTTTATTTCTTCTTCAAGAATTTTAACGGCAGAAGCAGTAGCAAGTTTAGCCATTCCTTGTGGAATCAAATAATTTCTTCCATATCCGTCTTTAACAGATACCACATCGTCTTTATGTCCAAGGTGTTTAACGTCCTGATTTAATATAATTTTCATCTTAAATTCCTCCTTTATTTATTATTTATAACCATCTGTTACAAAAGGCATAATCGCAATAAATCTGGCTCTTTTGATAGCCTCTGCAACCTTCTTTTGATATTTTTGAGAGTTTCCTGTAATTCTTCTGGGAAGAATTTTTCCTTGTTCATTCACAAACTTGGAAAGGAAGTTAACATCCTTGTAGTCAATGTATTTGATACCTGATTTTTTGAATCTGCAATATTTTTTTCTATTCAAATTCTTGGTTTGGGGAGCAAACACATAGTTGGTTTCTTTTATCTGTGCCATAATCTTATTCGTCTATATCTTCAGTTTCAATTATTTCAACATCTGCTTTTTTCTTAGCTCTTGCAGCTTCAGCGGCTTTTGAGTTACCTATTTCGCCCTTTCTCTTACGCTCGTTGTAAATAACAGCGTGTTTGTCAAGAGCAGTAGTCATAAAACGCATTACACGTTCGTCCCTTCTGTAGCTAAGTTCAAGCGTAGCAATAAACTCAGGTTCTGCCTGAAATTCAAAAATGTGATAAAAACCCGTTACTTTTTTGTTGATTGGGTAAGCCAACTTTGCAAGCCCCCAATTGTTTTCGTGGATTACTTTTCCACCTTGCTCTGTGATCAACTCTCTGTAACCTGTAACAGCATCTTTCATCTGTTGTTCTGAGAGTACGGGTGTTAAAATGATCACAGATTCATAATTTTTTAAGCTCATAATGAATCTATATTTTTTTAAACGAGGCGCAAAAGTATGCATTTGCATTGATGTATGCAAATGTTTTTTAAATTACATTTGAAGCCAACAAATACTAATTCCAATGAAGAAAATTATTTTACTAAGCACTATCGCCAGTCTTGTCCTCATTCTATCTTCTTGCAAAAAGAAAGATACAGACAGCAACACCAAACCACAAGAGAAGGAATATGAGTTGATAGAAATGACAACCGATTATGGCATCATGTACATTTGGCTATATGATGAAACCCCATTGCATAAAGCTAACTTTCTTAAATTGACCAAAGACGGATTCTATAACGGACTGATTTTTCACCGCATCATACCTAATTTCATGATACAAGGTGGCGACCCATCAGGCAATGGCACAGGTGGACCCGGCTATACAATTCCGGCTGAAATAAAACCCGAAATAACCCACAAAAAAGGGAGCATTGCCGCTGCCAGATTAGGCGACCAAGTTAACCCTAACAAAGAATCCAGCGGATCTCAGTTTTATATCGCTGTCAGCACAGATGGAACCAAACATCTCAATGGTGCATACACTGTTTTTGGCGAAGTAATTAAAGGGATAGAAGCCGCAGACCAGATTGTAGCACAACCACGCAATGCTCAAGACAAGCCCAATAAAGACATCAAGATGCAGGTAAAAATCATCAAAAAAACCAAAGCTCAGATTAAGAGCGAGTTTGGATATGATGTAAAATAAGCAAGAGATAAAAACGCTCAATATATTTTACTGACAGCCCCTATCAGTATTTTCTTTTTTCATTCGTGGCAAGTTCTTTAATTTTGCTCAATAATTTAAGACTATGAGCAGAATAGACTGGACAACCGTCAAAGAATATGAAGACATAACATTTCGCTATTGCAATGGTGTAGCACGCATTGCCTTTAATCGTCCAGAAGTCAGAAATGCATTTCGTCCCAAAACAGTAGATGAAATGTTGGATGCGCTCATCATCGCACACGAGTCTCAAGAAATAGGCGTGGTGTTGATTACCGGAGAAGGACCATCGCCCAAAGACGGAGTATGGGCATTCTGTTCGGGTGGAGACCAGAGAGTGCGTTCCAATACAGGATACAAAGGCACAGATGGCATCAATAAATTCAACATTTTGGATGTGCAAAGACGCATTCGTTTTATGAACAAGGTAGTGATAGCAGTAGTCCCGGGTTGGGCGGTAGGTGGAGGACACAGTCTGCATGTGGTTTGCGACCTGACTATTGCAAGCAAGGAGCATGCTGTTTTCAAACAAACAGATTTGGATGTAGCAAGTATTGACGGAGGTTTTGGCTCTGCATATCTGGCAAGGATGGTGGGGCAAAAAAGAGCCAGAGAGATTTTCTTTTTGGGCAAATCCTATTCGGCACAAGAAGCCTATGAAATGGGCATGGTAAATGCGGTTGTACCCCATGTTGAACTTGAGCAAACTGCCTATCAGTGGGCACAAGAAATATTGACCAAGAGTCCTACTGCTGTTAAAATGGCAAAATTCGCTTTCAATCTCATTGATGACGGATTAGTGGGGCAACAAGTATATGCAGGCGAGGCTACACGATTAATCTACGGAACCGAAGAAGCCCAAGAAGGGAGAGATGCTTTTTTGGAAAAAAGGAAAAGAGATTTTAGTAAATTCCCTAAATTTCCTTGAGCATACAACATAAAAAAGGGATGCTTTGGCACCCCTTCTCTTCAAAATTTTAAGTTATTTTTAGCAATACTCACTATATGCAGCTTGTAGGTTAGCAGCAAGCGCTTCAGCCGGCTTACCTTCAATCTGGTATCTTTCTATAAAGTGAACCAATTTATTTCCTTTAAAAAGTGCTATTGAAGGAGAAGAAGGTGGAAAAGGAATCATATATTCTCTTGCTTTTGCCACTGCATCTACTTCCATTCCGGCAAAAACTGTAAGCAGTTTTTTGGGTTGTTTATCTCCATGCAAAGAATGTAAAACACCGGGTCTCATTGCACCGGCTGCACAACCACAAACCGAGTTTATTACGACCAATGTTGTTTGTCCTTCCGGAAAAGAGTTAAATGTATTTTCTACTTCATTTGCTGTTTTCAACTCTGTAAAACCAGCATTTGTTAATTCTGCACGCATGGGTGCTACCATCATTTCGGGATATGCCATAATTGATATTTGTGTTAATTAGATTATAGAGTGTGCAAAATTACGCATTAATTTATTACCAACCCAAAATCCATGCGAATATCAAGGGTGCAACAATGGTTGCATCAGATTCGACAATAAACTTAGGTGTGTCCACATCGAGTTTACCCCACGTGATTTTTTCATTGGGCACTGCACCGGAATATGAGCCATAAGAGGTTGTAGAATCTGAGATTTGACAGAAATATGCCCAAAAAGGAACATCATGCCACTCCAAGTCCTGATACATCATAGGTACCACGCAGATTGGAAAATCACCGGAAATACCGCCTCCTATCTGAAAAAATCCTAATCCCTTACCTGTGCTCAATTCACGGTACAGTTCGGTAAGCCAAACCATGTATTCAATACCGCTTTTGACTGTGCTTGCTTTTAGTTGTCCTTTGATCACATAACTTGTAAAAATATTGCCGCAAGTGCTGTCTTCCCAACCGGGAACGACTATGGGCAAGTTTTTTTGAGCCGCTGCCACAATCCAACTGTCCTTGGGGTCAATTTCATAATACTGTTCTAACTCTCCGCTCAACACGATTTTGTAAAGAAATTCGTGGGGAAAATAGCGCTCTCCTTTGGCTTCTGCATCTTTCCAAACTCTTTCCAAATGGGACTGCAACCTGCGAAATGCCTCCTCTTCTGGAATACAAGTATCTGTTACTCTATTATAATGATTATCCAACAATTCTCTTTCTTGTTCAGGAGTTAGGTCGCGGTAGTTCGGGACGCGCTTGTAATGGCTGTGTGCCACAAGATTCATCACATCTTCTTCAAGATTGGCACCGGTACACGAAATCATTTGCACTTTGTCTTGGCGAATCATTTCTGCCAGCGAAATACCAAGTTCAGCCGTACTCATGGCTCCGCCCATCGAAATCAGCATTTTGCCTCCTTGCTGCAGGTGGGCTTCATATCCTTTGGCTGCGTCCATCAGCGCGGCAGCATTAAAATGTCTGTAATGGTGGTTGATAAAATTGGAAACCGGTCCTTTGTTTGTCATGTAAGTAAAAATTATAGGGGTGCGAAATTAACCTAATTGTTGAATGAAAGGAAACAATAAATCATGATGCACAAGCAGACAAAAATCGGGGCCGTGAATCAGAAATTTCGGGTGCTCACACAAGTTACAGCACACGCAACCTCAAATACCATCCAAACTCAACTATCCCTTTGTGCGTGTTTGCACGCACAGCGTTTATCATGTCCTTATTCCTTCACCAATTTGTAATGCAAGCCCCCCTCAGGTGTTTTGATATGGAGCAGATACAGCCCTGCGCTCAATTCACTTATGTCGCTTGCGTTGTACCCTGCATTAAGACCGCCCTCCATTACCTTGCATCCCATGAGATTGTATATAGCAAAACTGCCTTGCTGCTTTTCTTCACTCAATGTTATATACAGAACATGGCTAACAGGGTTGGGGTAGATATTCACGCCTTGCATTGAAATTGCACCTGCATTAGACACATTCAGCACATCCCACCCGGAACCTTTGGGCGTACCCTGCACAACCGAGGCATTCTGATGATTAAACCCGCAATCGTCAATAAAAGGCGTGCAGGGGGCTATTTGAAGACTTACACGGTTTTGATTGCCAAAAGTAAAAGTACCAGAATATATACCTGAACTACCAATTCTATCTGGTGCATTAATTTTAAAACCGGGTAAAATAGTGATTCTATTCCCTGCACGAATTATATAATCAGAATTATGTTGAGTAATAAAGTGTCCGTGTTCAGAGTTTCCAATTACAGTAGGTGTCATATTCGCCACATTTACCTGCTGAGCCGCTTGAATGGTAATTTGATTTTTAATTTGCCAGTCATTTCCGGGAAAAAGCCGGTTGTTTAAATTAATAATAGGCTGACAGGCTGAGATGGGGTCGATGCCGGTGTGTGTTAATGCCCCTTCGTTGCTCGGTGCTAAGAACGGGCTTAATGTACTCCAACTTTTGTTTAACCAACTGTAGAAAAAATTGGCATCATCATCACAATCGTCCTCCTCATGCCAACTCCACGACAATACCCCGATGATTTCTTTACTTGTAACAAATAAGGGAGAACCTGAAGAACCGCCCTCCGTATAACCTGTTGTCCAATTCACTTTCACACAGCTTGATAACAAAGGGTTGACTCTGTAGCCCTCTGATATTTTCTTGACATCTCCGGCAGGGTGATGAATACCAATGCCCCTTCCGTCATTAGGTAAAGAACTCCATGCCCTTCTATTCCATCCGCTATAAAACACGTTGTATTGTAAGGGTATATCTTGCCTTAGTCTCATAATCGTAATATCAGGGCAACCTGAGTTATCATGATCATCTGCAAGCACATCAACCCCGTTAACAGTCATTAAATCATTCCCATTGGTTGAGGGATCGCATGTAATACTTTGAAAATTAAACCAAAACATCCAGTTAGCATGATCGCTCCCATTCTCTGTACAATGCCATGCCGTAAGTATCAACGGGTCAAAGTTGTTATTTAAGTTGTTTACAACTGCTCCAGAACACCACCATCTTTCCTCATTAACATCCTCCCACAAAAATTTCACAACACTCCGAATCTGATTACACCATTCGTTATACCAAGGTGCACAAATAACATTTTCATGGCAATTTAATGATAATCCAAATCTGTTTCTCCGCAAATATGAATATGTAAATCCTTTAATAAACAAATTTCCCTTTAATAAGTGTGCTGTATTTACTGGACGATTTATTTCTATAATCATATCTCCCCCATGGATTCTGTTAGAATAAAAACTTTTATCTGATTTATTGTTGTTTTCAGTGTATGCACCCAAGACCCTTAAACTATCAAAAGGTGAGTATAAATACATCTTACAATTCTTGCCAAGTGAATAATCGGCAAACTTCACATGAAGCCCACCTGCGGAATCGGAATGAATTCTATACCTGTAAACTTCAAACATTTCATTTCCAACTTGAATAATATCCAATTTAGCAACATTCCAAAAATCAAATTCATAGTCTTTGTCAAAACCATAAGGTTCTGCGCAAGTTTTACAAGTGTCTAACTGTCTTAGTTTTTCTTCATTATTAATTGAAATTATGTTTAACACAGGAACCTCAATGTAATCAAGTTTGTTTTTCAAACCAATCGGGTATCCTGGTTCAGATAGTTGAGCCTGTGCTGTTACTAAACTTGAAACCAATATAATCAGTAAAACTATATTAAATATTCTCAGTTTCATGGTTTTATGGTTTTTATGAGTTTATAATAATTCTCTAACACACCCGGTCCACTGGTATTCCAAAAACCAACAATCCCTACATTTTGGGAAATAGACACGTCTAAATGATAAAAGCTAGCAGATTTACTAATAATCACTTTATAAAACATTGTTCCTTTAATTTCAATACTGTCGTAATAAGTTACCCCAGTTGTCCATCGTCCATTGTCATTTTCAAAGGCTACTGCTCCGACACCTGCTTCCATAGGATATACCTTGACATAATCTATATTATATGCTCCAACACCCGACTGTACCTGAAAATCTTTAGATTTCTTGGGTACATAATATAAAATATACCTTTTATATACTGTTGTCCCATTCACTATCTGATTGTATTCATTTTTTGATACTAATTCAATCGTGTCAAAATTGTTTTCATCCAGTGTGTCCTGATAAATCCATTTTGTCCCCACTGCATAATCAACAAAATAGGCTTTCATTTCTGGTGAAAGTTCATATGTCTTTTTGATTTTCGGGTCTTTGTCTTTGCAACTGCTCAACACAAACAGCAGTACTGCAACAATAATGAATGACTTTTTCATGGCTGTACGGTTTTTATGAGTTTAAAAAACTTATTCTTACCTATTACAATAACAAGCAGTGCGAGTGTCGCGGTCAAAATACCGGTCATGCCCTTGTTGTCATTATGTTGTCTATCGGACATCGTGAGAGATTCTAACTTGCCTAACCTCGCTTTCAGGTTGTCAATCTCATGTTGCTGGTTGATAGTGTGCAAAGTGAGTTCTTCTACCTTTTCTAGTAATTTCATATTCATTTCCCCTAAATTCATCCTTCCGATGGAATCATATTGAGACGCACTATAGATGCCGGGTAAATGATGATGTTCGCGCACATAATCATTTAATTCGTAAAGCGACATCATCTTATATCTGCCGTTTGCTTTATAAAGCTCTGCACTGTCTTTACTAAATGCTGCATGAAATACATAATCAGGAATAGGGTCTAAATGCACATCAATTTGTCGCGCAATCAATAATCCGTTGCTTTCTACCCTAAACTGATTAATGCCTGCATTGTCATTTACAGTAATGTTGCCATTATCTACCAATAGATTGCCGTCAGTCAAATGCAGTTTTGCACCGGGGGATTCTGTACCAATACCTACAAATCCATATCTTGCAACACAAAGATATGGAAAGACTGAAATACTAAAATCAGGATTATACCCTTCGCCCCTGACTCGCAATGGACCAAGATAGCCAGTCGCAAATCCGCCCGCTGGACTTGTTACTTGCAATGTAGCAAAATCCCCTGACCCATAAATGTCTAAGTTGGCATCAGTTCCACTTGTTCCTATTCCGACATAACTCGATGTAGTTATAGGATTTGTGCCGCTCCACTGTGCTTTAAGACGGTCTGCATGTAGCAGCAAAACACCCGTTATTAAGATTGCAAATACAGGGTTAAGTCCATGTTGCCTGTACTGAGAATGACGAAATACTTTCGTTACACTACGCTTGTTGATGAATAGATTTTTCATATTATGCTTTTTATTAAGTTTACATCCAAGTCTTTCCCTGGCGCGAAAACTCTCTCTGCACAACACTCACTCCCCTTTTCTGCGGCAGGCAGGCGCTTGCTTGTCCCGAGGCTCCTTTTTATTGGCTTGGGCTTAGCTTATTTCCCATTCATCATAATATCCAAATTTTGGCGGGGCATAACAGGTAGTTGTTGATTGATTGACTGAATGTGTCAATCCATTGGTATTTTTCCCGCCCTTACATCAAAGTATTTTATCGGATATTGCCAATTTAACCCTTATCGGTTGTGCAAAGTTTACACAACTCCGCAACATAAACAAATTTTGCCTTGTTTATATTGGAGTTGAATATTCGAGTGAGGGAAGGGTGACTTTTGCTTGTAGGTGCTATTTCTTCACCAATTTGGCAATTTCCTCTTCTAATTGGAATTCGGCACCTTCGGTATAGCCTGTATGCTGATAAACGATAGTACCGTTTTGGTCCACCAAGAAAGTCATGGGAGGGTTGGAAACATTGAGTGCACGTGCAAGAGTTTTGTTTTCATCCAACAAAATCTTATAGGGCCAGCCTTTACCGTTAACAAAAGGTTTTACTTTGGGAATATTTCTGGCATCATCAACTGTAACTGCCACATACTCAATACCATATTTTTCTACCCATTCATCATAGTGTTCATTGATATTGTCTAATTCTTTGATACAGGGACCACACCATGTTGCCCAAAATGAAATTACCGTAATCTTGCCATTGGCACCATAGTCACTGATGTTAACCATATTACCGTCTAAATCTTTCAGTTGAATTGAGGGCAAATCCGAATGTGTTTTAACAGTAAAACTGAGTACAAGGAGCGACATTACAGCTAAAAGGGTTGTGTATGTATATTTCATTTGCGAGATTTTGTTTGTTTTGAAAGTTTCAATTAATGTGCCAAATTTAGAAAGAAAAATAATATGATAGCTGCCTACTTTGAAAGATTGAGTTCCGTATCCTCTTCGTTGAATATCCAAAAACCAATAAAGAAACTCATTGCCATGATGCTTACCTGTCTTTCTAACAGCGATTCAAAGAACACAGAAACAAATAGAATGACCACCACCCATAATCCTGCGTAGTTTTTTCGTTGAACCCAAGCATAGAGAACAAAGATTAAAAATAAAACTATTGCTCCAAAAACTCCGGTATGCAAAGAAGTTTCCAAAAATTGATTGTGCGGATTTTTTCGATTTTGTTCTATCAAAGTGGTATGGCGTTCCACGTATTTGCGCTGCATCTCTGCATCCACATCTCCCAAACCAATCCCCGTGAAAGGATGTTCTGCCAACAATGCTATACCATTTTTCCAAGCTTCTACGCGCATGGCAACCGATTTGTCATTGGCATCTTTGGAATGAATGATTGTGTCTAAATCTTCCATACTATCTGCCATTCTGTTTTGCAAGGAATTTGAAAGAAAATAGACTCCGACAGGGAGCAATAGAAGCAGAGGAAGAAACTTCAGATATTTCATTTTGCCTTGATTTTTCATATAAACCAATGCGCTCACAAACAATCCTGCATAAAATCCTAATAATCCTGTTCTGGCAGAGAGAATATGCAGATTGGCAATATTGATAACTGTGAAAATCAATACTGCGTAGTAAACAGGTTTTTGTAGATTGCTTTTCAGTGAAATTAACAAATACAATCCGGACAAACAGGCTATTGCATTGAGCACAGAAAACTGAATATGGTACACTCCGTAACCAAAGAAAATCGGAATTGGCTTGGCACTCCTAATCAAGGCATCAAAATATTCTTGATTCATAAAATAAACCAAGGTACTTATAGTTCCGGCAAGATAGACAAAGAATATATAGCAAAACAAAATCAGGTTGCGCTGGGTTTGCGTAAAGCGTGCAAACACAACCCATAATACAGGAGAAAGCAGAAATGGGAGTTTCAAAAAGAATTTTCTTTGCCCTTCTTGCATATTATCCGAGAGCAACCAAGCTGCAATGTGAAAAAGCAACAATACAACAAACAACAGAGATAATCTTTTTAAAACAACATCCGCCTTGATAATTGCTGTAAAGCTTCTATAACTAAAAATTCCAACAAGCAATATCCCGCTCATTGCGATGCTCATCAAGGCAGGAGACACAAAAAAAGCTGCCATAAGAAGACAGCTTAATAAAAAGGCTATTTGGACCGGAAATCCTTGCTTGGTATCAAAAGTCCCAAACTGCATTATTTGGCATAATTAACCCTCACTTCTTTGGTCGCTTCCGTAATACCAATCTTCTTTGCCAATGTCGGATTGATTTTCACAACTTCATTGCCGGGTGCTTTATAATTTGCAACTACCCTCGCAAACGCTGATTTTCCGTTTTCGGGATTGGTTATCATCACGATAGTTCCTATGCGTGCAGTGGGGTGCATAATAAAATTGCGCTCTTGCGATAAATCACCTTCGGAACTGATAGTAACACTCCCATTTTCTACTATCTCATCTCCCACTGTTTTTACTTGCCTTGTGGGGACAACAACCGTATTACTCTCTTCTGAGGGATTGCCTTCCACCTTGTCATTTTTAATTACGTCAGCATTGGAAATTTTATTAGTCGTTGCAGGTTCTTGAACTTTGACAGGTTCTTGGGCAGGAACTACTGCAGGTTCTGCCGGAGGAACAGGTTTAGGCGTTTGGGTTTGAGGAATGGCAATCGATGCAGAATGAGGGCTTACTGCTAATTTTTGACCTACTGCAATAGATTCTCCGGTTATACCATTCCATTTTTTGATATCATCCACTGATACGCCATACATGCTTGCAATTTTGTATAATGTTTCGCCCGCTTGTACTGTATGAAACTTGGTTTCGATTTTGGTTTCTCCATTGGGAACAGGTGGGGCTTGTGTAGCTTTCTTTTTGGTAGGAATCATCATTACTGCATCTGCTTGTATGCCTTTGTCCGAACCGGGATTAGCCTTAATGATATCATTTACATCCACATTGTATTTTCTTGCAATGGCATAAAGCGTCTGACCTTTGTCCACTTTGTGGAGAATATATACAATCCCGTTTTCTGTCTTTGTTCCAATTGAATCTTGTGGCATAGCAAAAATTGCCAAAGGAGCCATCAGTATTATCAGCAATAATTTTTTCATTTTAATATAAATATGAGTTGGTCTTAACCAAAGGACAAAAGTAGAGCCATTATTTATTCTGTGGTCACAAGTATAGTAAATGCATCTTGTTTACTTTCCACAATGAAGTGGTTTTGCATTGAATATTATACATCTACACAAGGAGTTTGTGCATACTCGGAATGTATTCTACCCTCCGTAAGTTTAAATATATCTCCTTAATTATTCTAATTCGTATGCACCAATATCCGCAGGATTTTTACGAACATTCCCTTTGAGGTCAATAGAAACCGGTGGCAATAGTGGCTTTGCTTTGCCTACAACAGGCGAACCTTGCCTTATTCCTAAATCTGCATCTCTGGCAGAAATAAACAATGGGTCTTGATTCAAGATATTATTATTGAGGTTTAAATTAGTTACAAATTCTTTGGTCTTAATCAAACAATGGTCTATCAATGAAAAGTCAGGAGGGGTACTACCGTTATAAATATCTAAAATCATCTCATCATCTAAGGGTCCATAAATAATGCAGTTTTCAAAGTTGAATGAAATATCAAAACTTCTTACAAACCTATCTTTGTCATCGCGCTGAATATTGTTTAGTGCAACAGCCGATTGAGAACGCCCTCCCATATATCCACTGGCAACGGTACAATGTCTTAGTATATAATTCCCTCCAAAATATCCAACAAAACCATTGGCTCCGCATTTGGCGATTGCAACATTTTCCGCAAAAACCCAAGATGTGATACCGATTAAACCATAATAAGAACAATTTTTAATCAGTGTTTGACTTATGTTAAGTTTGGGGTTAGCATTGTTGCTCAGTGAATCCACTCTAACTCCAATCGTTGCATTTTTGATTACTGCATTTTTAATTTTGTTATCTCGACTGTCTTTCAACAAATGAATGCCCTGCCATTGTCCTGCAATTTCTTCAAATCCGGGTTGCAATCTATCTCCCTGAAAAATAGCCGGACTCTGCTCTACCCCATCTACATCAAGAGTTCCCGCCACAAAAATGGAAGAACCGGGTGATGAATAGACATTCACTCCTTGCGTTACTTTTAATGTAACGTTGGTATTGACAAGTACTGAGTTTACAATGACATAGGGCTTATCTGTTCTGTCCCAAACCACATTCTGGTTGATGACCGAATCTCTGTAATAGATGGCATCCCATCCATAGGCAGAAAGTATTATTTTTTGCTGACTACCATTGGTATTAAACAAAATTGAATCCATAACCACCGCAGGATTGATTTGATTATTGGCTTCGAGTGTAACTTCCACAAATGCTATCAGGCTGTCCTGTGCCGGAATTTCTACTTCGGTGAAATCGGTTGATGACACACCATCTACATTGATTCTGTATGATGAGCTTGCGCCACCCGCTAAGGTAATATGTGTTTTGACAGGATTTTTTAGTCGGTTGACAATAAAGAATTGTTTGTTGACAGAACGAGGATATTGGGTTCCGGGTAAATGAGTAAATACGGTGTCAAAAAAAACAGTATCCGCAGCTTGTCCGGGCCAAAACTGAAATACCAAGTTAACATCCGAACCTGTATAGAAGGGTTTGTCTTTTCTGCAACCTATGGCTGTGAGCAAGGATAGCAATAGCAATATAGAGCCGATACGTTTCAATCTAAAAAAACAATGGCTGCAAAGATAATCAACCCTTGCAGCCATTTGATAACGAATTTATTTTGGATTTATGCAAAGCGTAATCACGCTGATTCCACTTTATGTCAAACAAACTGAGTGTTACACAATCACGATAAAACGCCTTAAACAGTACCTTGTGCTTTGGGTGCAGCAGAAAGTATTTCGGCACTCACACCGGAGGCATATTGCTCAAAGTTTTTGACAAACAATTGTGCAAGGTGATTTGCTTTGCTGTCATAAGCAGCTTTGTCAGCCCATGTATTTCTGGGGTTCAGAATTTCAGCAGGTACATTAGGGCAACTTGTCGGCATCTGAACACCAAATACAGGATGTGCCTCATATTGAACATGGTTTAATTCTCCATTCAAAGCAGCCGTAAGCATTGCTCTGGTGAATGAAAGTTTCATGCGTTGACCTGTTCCATAAGCGCCTCCGCTCCAGCCTGTGTTCACAAGCCATACGTTGATTTCAGGGTGTGCTTTCAATTTATTACCCAACAACTCAGCATACTCACCGGGATGCAAGGGAATGAAGGCTTTTCCGAAACAAGCCGAGAATGTAGCTTGTGGCTCAGTAACACCTGCTTCTGTTCCGGCAACTTTTGCGGTATAACCGGAGATAAAGTGATACATGGCTTGTGCCGGTGTCAGTTTTGAGATGGGAGGCAATACTCCAAATGCATCGGCAGTCAATAGGATTATATTTTTAGGCGAAGTACCCACAGATGGAACAGCAATATTGTCAATAAAATCAATAGGGTATGCAACACGGGTGTTTTCAGTAACAGAGATATCGTCAAAGTTTACTTTGTCAGTTCCGGGAATGAAGCGAACGTTTTCTACTAAAGCCCCTTTTTTAATTGCATTCCAAATTTGTGGTTCTTTTTCTTCGGTCAAACCCACGCATTTTGCGTAGCAACCGCCTTCAAAGTTAAACACAGTATCGCTATCCCAGCCGTGCTCATCATCTCCAATCAGTTTTCTGTTTGGGTCTGCGGACAGAGTGGTCTTTCCGGTTCCGCTCAAGCCGAAGAAAATAGCCGTATCACCGTCTTTGCCAATGTTTGCAGAACAGTGCATGGATAATACTTTCTTTTCATGAGGCAGGATATAATTCAATACAGAGAAAATTCCTTTTTTGATTTCTCCCGTATAACCCGAACCGCCAATCAAAATTACTTTACGGGTAAAATTAACAATGGTAAAATTATGTTGCCTTGTGGCATCTTGAGCAGGGTTTGCGCGGAAAGAAGGTGCTGCCAAAATAAGCCATTCCGCTTGTTGGGTTTTTAATTCATCGGCTGTAGGTCTTAAAAAAAGATTATTGGCAAACAAATTTTGATAGGCAGTTTCATTTACCACCTTGATATTCAGTCTGTATTTTGGGTTTGCGCAAGCATAAGCATCACGCACAAAAAGTTCTTTGCCTTTGTAGTGTTCCACTACTTTGTTAAACAACTTATCAAAATTTTCGGGAGTAAATTTGAAGTTTATATCTCCCCACCAAACAGAGTTTTCAGTTTTTGCATCACAAACTGTGAATTTATCTTTGGGTGATCTGCCGGTAAACTCTCCCGTGTCGGCTGCTAAGGCGCCCATGTCCGTGAGCTTACCTTCACCTCTTTCAAGGGATTTTGATACAAGTTGGTCAACTGTTAAATTAATGTGTGCTTTTGCTGCATTTTGAATGATGTGTTCAACTATTTGATTATTATTCATTTTAATTGAAAAATGGTGATTTTGTGTGCTGCAAAAGTAGTCCAAATTACAAGGGTATTAGTCTATTCATTAGACTAATTAATCACAAGTTTTGCCAAATATTCAAATTGAAGCCATAACACTTACTCTTTAATCAGACACTATTTGGAGACTTATTGAGCAACTTAAGTAGAAAATATTTGATTGCTTCTGCAAGTATGTAATTTACAGTGATTTTAATAACTTTAAAAATTAATGTTTTATTTAATTCACAAATTCAGGCATTGAATATAATAACTAACTAATCTCAGCACTGCGTAGTTCAAACATATCAGGACACATCTATTATGTATCTTCAAAAAAGACTTTATAGATTGCACTCATTGCATACAATGTTATCAATCACTAATCCTAATTATGTATAAGTATTGCCGGTTTTGATTTATATTCATTAAGTAGCCAATTTTAGATTCATGGTAGAATAAATTGGCTACTTAACTTTTCCGGTGGTCCCACCTGGGCTCGAACCAGGGACCTACTGATTATGAGTCAGTTGCTCTAACCGACTGAGCTATAGGACCATTTCCCCTTGATTTGGGGCTGCGAAAATAGTTATTTTTCTTAAACAAAAAGAAAAAACTACTTTTGCACTCTTTGAAAAAAAACACCCTCAGGCAGATTGTAAGATGAAGTTTCCAAGCTATAAAAACCCCAACTGGTCGGCATTAGAAGAGGAAGTGTTGGCACTGTGGAAGAAGAATCAAATTTTTGAAAAAACAGTAAGTCAACGTCCGGCTGACAATGCATTTACATTTTATGAAGGTCCACCGAGTGCAAATGGAATGCCCGGCATTCACCACGTTATGGCAAGAACTATCAAAGATGTATTCTGCCGTTACAAAACCCAGAAGGGATATAGGGTGTTGCGCAAAGGCGGCTGGGACACGCACGGTCTGCCGGTAGAATTGCAAGTTGAAAAAAGATTAGGGATTACCAAAGACGATATTGGCAAAAAAATCAGTATTGCTGATTACAACAAAGCTTGCCGCGAAGATGTGATGATGTTCAAGGAAAAATGGGACGACCTCACAGACAGAATCGGTTTTTGGTTGGACTTGGACAAGCCCTATATAACCTACGAAAACAACTATATTGAGAGTGTATGGAACCTGCTCAAACAGTTCTATGACAAAGGTTTGCTCTACAAAGGATACACCATTCAACCCTTCTCGCCTGCTGCCGGAACAGGACTGAGCTCGCACGAGTTGAACCAACCGGGATGTTACAGAGAAGTCAAAGACACTACGGTAGTAGCGCAATTTGCACTGATTTCAAATGACAAATACAAAAGTCTTAACTTTCCATCAAAAACCTATGCGCTTGCATGGACTACTACACCTTGGACTTTACCTTCAAATACAGCACTTGCCGTGGGTGCAAATATTGAATATGTGTTGATTGAAACCCTTAACCCATATACCTTTCTGCCGGTCAATGTATTGTTGGCAAAAGACAGAGTGGCTGCCTATTTCAAAGCAGAAGGTGAAAACCTATCCATATATGACTTCAAAGAAGGCCACAAAGTGATTGGATGGCGCGTGTTGAACACATTCAAAGGCAAAGAACTCGAAGGATTACAATATGAACAGTTGCTTCCTTATGCGCAACCGGAGGGAAAAGCATTTGAGGTTTTTGTAGGCGATTTTGTTACCACTACCGATGGAACAGGCATTGTACACATGGCTCCCAGTTTTGGTTCTGACGATTTTAGATTATCCCAGAAAAAAGGTTTTGCAGCCTTAACTCTTGTGGACGAGCGCGGCAAATTTGTGCCCGAAGTTACCGATTTTGCAGGCGAGTATGTAAAAGAAGCCTATTACTCTGACGAAGAACTTGAAGCAGAGCGCAAAAAACAAGGCAGAGACAAATATCTGTCTGTGGATGAGCGCATTGCGATTAAATTAAAACAAGAAAACAAGGCATTTAAGGTTGAAAAATACAGCCATAATTACCCGCATTGTTGGCGCACTGACAAGCCTATTTTATACTATCCTTTGAAAAGCTGGTTTATCAAAACCACTGCCCTGCGCAACCGCTTGGTAGAATTGAACAAAACCATTAATTGGAAGCCCAAATCCACCGGAGAAGGGCGTTTTGCAGACTGGTTAGAAAACCTTGTGGACTGGAATCTTTCTCGTTCAAGATTTTGGGGGACGCCTTTGCCAATTTGGCGTACAGAAGACGGCAGCGAAGAAATCTGCATCGGTTCTTTGGAACAGATGAACACCGAGATAGAGAAAGCCGTGCAAGCCGGCTACATGAAAGCAAACCCAATCAAAGACCAAGCTACCCTTGATTTGCATAGACCTTTGGTGGACGAGATTTTCCTTTGTTCCGCTTCGGGCAAGAAGATGACCCGCGAAACCGACCTGATTGATGTTTGGTTTGACAGCGGTGCTATGCCTTATGCACAATGGCATTTCCCTTTTGAAAACAAAGAAACTTTCCACTCTAATTTCCCTGCTGATTTTATTGCCGAAGGAGTTGACCAAACGCGCGGATGGTTCTTTACACTGCATGTAATTGCTACCGCTCTCTTTGATTCGGTTGCTTACAAGAATGTGGTTGCCAACGGACTTGTATTGGACAAAAACGGAAATAAAATGTCCAAGCGCTTAGGCAACGCCATAGACCCATTTGCGGCTGTTGCCAAATATGGTGCAGATGCAATTCGCTGGTATATGATGTCAAATGCACAGCCTTGGGACAATCTTAAATTTGATTTGAACGGTATGGAAGAGGTGCAGCGCAAATTCTTTGGAACACTATTTAACACCTATTCATTCTTCGCTCTTTATGCAAATGTGGACGGCTTTACCCACAAGGAAACCCAAATACCGGTAGCACAACGTCCTGAAATTGACCGTTGGATTTTGTCTATGCTCAACAGCTTGATTCAAACCGTAGATGAGAGTTTGTCGGATTACGACCCCACACGCGCAACCCGTGCCATACAGACTTTTGTTGATGAGCATTTGAGCAACTGGTATGTCCGTTTGTGCAGAAGAAGATTCTGGAAAGGTGAATATTCCGAAGACAAAATTGCAGCCTATCAAACCTTGTTTGAATGTTTGCACACACTTTGCAAACTCATTGCACCCGTAGCGCCTTTCTATGCCGAAAGACTCTATCAAGATTTGCAAAAAGTAACAGGATTAGAGAATTGCGAATCTGTGCATTTAAGCCTTTTTCCAAGAGTTACAAGCGATTTCATCGATACCGAACTTGAACAAACAATGGAATTAGCCCAAAAGTTCAGTTCTATGATATTAAGTCTGCGCAAGAGAGAGAATCTGAAAGTACGTCAGCCTTTGCAAAAGGTAATGATTCCTGTGTTAGACCCTGCATTCAAAAAACGTTTACAACACGTTGAAGCCCTTATTTTAAGCGAGGTCAATGTCAAAGAAATGCAATATTTGGAAGAAGGCGAAGGAAGCGCAACCCTTGTCAAACAAATAAAACCCAACTTCAAGACACTCGGCAAAAAAGCAGGTCCTTTGATGAAACAAATTGCTGCCAAGATTGCCACTTTGGGACAAGACGATATAGCTGCAATAGAAGATAATGGGCAATTGTTGATAGACCTTGATTCGCACCCGTTTGAATTATTAGCCGAAGATGTGGAAATCAATCCCGTTGATATAGAAGGATGGCTTGTAATGTCTGAAGGTAAACTGACCGTGGCACTTGACATTACGGTAACTGAAACATTAAAGCAAGAAGGAATTGCACGTGAGTTTGTGAATAGACTGCAAAACCTGCGTAAAGAACTTCACTTTGATGTTACCGATAAAATCAGCGTAACAGTCCAAACAGACAATGAAATTTCTATGGCAATCGACAATTATAAAGACTATATTTGCGCAGAAATTTTGGCTACAGGAATTTCAATGTCCTCAACAGCGGAAATGCCCTATATCATTGAGCTTGAGGAGAAAGAGTTAAAAGTCAAAATAGAAAAGATTTCGTAAATAAATACCCCGATATGGAAGAAAATAAAAGATACGGAGATGCCGATTTAGCTGAGTTCAAAGCACTTATCATGGAGAAGCTCACCTCTGCGCGTGAAGAATTAGGAAAATTGCAATCTCAGTTGGCAAACCCAAACGAGAATGGAATCGAGCAACAGCATTACATCACAATGGAAGACGGTGCGCTGACTTTGGAAAAAGAGAATCTCAACCAACTTGCTGCAAGGCAGCAAAAATTTATTAATAACCTTGAGGCTGCATTGGTCAGAATTGAAAACAAGACCTATGGTATTTGTAGAGAAACCGGAAAACTTATAAGCAAAGAGCGTTTAAAAGCGGTTCCGCACACTACATTGAGCATTGAAGCCAAAATCAATCAATACAAATAAAAGAACTGATTGGAAAACACTTCTGAAAATCAAGTTTTTGAAAAATTTCAAGAACCGATAGTGTTGCCTGACAGCACAAACACATATAACTCCAAAAGACTTTGGATAATTTCTGTGGCTGTTATTTCTTTTATTCTGCTGATTGACCAAATTCTAAAAGTTTGGGTTAAAACCCACATGCACATGGGCGAGGAAATTCATGTAATGGGAAATTGGTTTATCCTACATTATACTGAAAATATGGGTATGGCATTCGGGCTTGAACTCGGAGGCAAATACGGCAAACTCATTTTAACAACGTTTCGGTTAGTCGCTGTTGGATTTGGCATTTGGGTATTATATTATCATATTTCCAAAAGAGCACATAAAGGGTTTATACTCTGTATTGCCCTGATTCTTGCAGGAGCCATCGGCAATATCATTGACAGTGTTTTCTATGGTGTAATTTTCCATGACATTAACCACTATTCTGGCGGTTGGTTTCATGGTTGGGTAGTGGATATGTTCTATTTTCCTTTGTTTGAAGGCTTTTACCCCGATTGGTTGCCAATCAAAGGCGGTGATTATTTCATCTTTTTCAGTCCGGTTTTCAATATTGCAGATTCTGCTATTACTTTAGGGGTGCTGCTTATTCTTATTTTCCAGAAAAAATTCTTCATAAAAGAAGAAACACTGAAGGTTGCGGTAACTGAACACAAATCTGAAGTGACAGATAACACTACAACTGAAATCTAAATCTTCTCTATTTTTCCCTCATTCTCAATAAATCAATCAATTCTATCAATGGTTTGTATTGAGAAATCGGAATTGTGGATGATATCAAAACCTCTTTTGCTTTAGTAAAATAATTCTCCATCAACTCTTGACCTGCCTCCCCTATTTTTAACTCTCCAAATAGCTGCATAGTATGATGCAGACGCAACTGCCCATCTGTCCTTAATTTGTCAAACCATAAAGCAAGCTGAGCTTTTTGTTCACTATTGGCATTTTCCCATGCCAGATTAAAGAGTGCTGTTTTCTTTGCCGTAAGAATGTCTCCACCAAGCTGTTTGCCTGTATGTTCGGGCTTGCCAAAAGCATCCAAATAATCATCCATTATCTGAAATGCTATGCCAATATTTACCCCAAAATGATACAATGTGTTCGCAATATGGGGCGTTGCATTTACACTCAAGCCTCCGCATTTTAAACAACAACCCAAAAGAACGGCTGTTTTAAGCCTAATCATTTCAATGTATTGTTCCAAACTGACACTCGGTAATTTTTCAAAATCCATATCCATCTGTTGTCCTTCACATACTTCTCGTGCAGTTTGAGAAAGGTTCTCTAAAATTTGAATCTTATTGGGAACATCAGCCTTGAGGATAATATCATAAGACGCTATTACCATGTTGTCACCCGCCAGAATTGCCGTTGCAATGTTTTCTTTGATATGCAGAGATGTTTTGCCTCTACGAGTAGGGGCTTCATCCATGATGTCATCATGCACTAAAGTAAAATTATGAAAAACTTCCATAGCGTGAGCAACCGGCATAGCTTTAGCCAAATCTCCACCGCTGATTTCGGCTCCCAAAAGTGTCAAAATCGGTCTCAATCGTTTTCCTCCTATTGCCATGATATAATTCATGGATGCATAAAGTTTGGGAGGGACACCGTGAAATGTATTTTCAGATAAATACTGTTCGTACTCTGATTTAATGCTTTGTAACATATTATCGCCTTCTGTATTTTCTGTATTTATCCTGTTTGCGGTTTTGTTCGGGCGCATCTTTTTGGCGTTCTTTTGAACTCAAGTTGTCGATGAGTGTAAAATCAATGGTTCTTGCCAGTGGATTGGTTTCTTTGACTCTGACGATAACTTTGTCTCCGAGTGCATGTTTCTTAAAATAATATCTGCCCACAATTTGCATATTGTATTCATCATAATCATACATATCATCTTTGAGAGAAGAAATTTTAATCAATCCTTCACTTTTGTTTTGTGTGAGTTCAACAAAAATCCCCCAATCCGTTACCCCACTGATAACTCCTTCAAAATCTTTCCCGATTTGCTCTCCCATCCATTCTGCCTGTTTGTATTTAACCGAAGCGCGTTCTGCTTCAGCGGCTTTTTGTTCGGCAGTACTGCATTTTTTGCAGAGTTCTTCAACCTCTCCCATTTGCGGATAGTGAGTTTTTTTCCCTTGCAAAATATCAAATAAAATTCTGTGTACTAACAAGTCCGGATATCTTCTGATGGGTGATGTAAAATGGGTATATGTTTCAAATCCAAGCCCCCAATGGCTTGAGAAATAAGGGGTATAGGTTGCTTTTGCCATGGAGCGAATGGCTAATTGCGACAGAATCCCTTCTTCGGGTTTGTCTTTGATTTTATTCATCAGTTCGTTAATGGATGTTTTTATCTGATGTTCGTTCCCCACTCGGATTACATATCCCCATTTGGCTGCAAATGATTTAAAATCTTCCAATTTGATTTCATTAGGTTGGTCGTGGAAGCGGAAAACAAAAGGGATTTTAGAATTTGTATAATGCTTACTTCCAAAAGCCGCAACATGTTTGTTTGCCAATAACATAAATTCTTCTATCAAAAAATGTGTGTCCCCACGTTCTACCACCTTGATTCCAATGGGCTTACCCTTTCCATCAAGTTCAAATTTGAATTCTATGCTGTCAAAATTCATGGAGCCATCTTTGAAACGGGTGGCTCGGAGGTTTTTGGCTATTTGATTGGCAATATTAAGTTCTTTAACATAATCGCCTTTTTGGGAATCCAAAATCTGTTGTGCTTCTTCATAGCTGAATCTACGTTTGGAGCGAATCATTGTTTTGGCAAATTTTACCTTTTTAACTTTTCCCTGTGTATCAATATGAAAAATAGCAGAAAAAGCCGGTCTGTCGCAATTTGGATTTAGTGAGCATAGGTCTTCAGAAAGTCGTGGAGGAAGCATAGGAATGGTTCTGTCCACCAAATAAACGCTGGTTCCGCGCCTCTGTGCTTCTTTGTCAATAGCACCGCCTTTGGGAACATAATAAGACACATCGGCAATATGCACACCCAGTTCAAACAAATCGTTTCCAATTTCACGGAGTGAGATAGCGTCATCAAAGTCTTTAGCTGTTGCGGGGTCAATTGTAAAAGTACTAATACTTCTCAGATCCAACCTGCGTTTAATTTCGTCTTGCGCGATTTCCTCAGGAAATGCTTCAGATTGAGCCATTGTTTCGGCAGGAAAATCAGTTTCAAAACCGAATTCTGCAACAATAGCATTCATTTCAGCTTCATTCTCGCCCGGATTGCCCAATATTTTCACTACTTTTCCGAAAGGGTTTTTAGCTCCATCGGGCCAATCTGTAATTTCCACTAAAGCTTTTTTGCCATCCCATTCTTTCGCCTGCTGATGTGTGAGCGAGATGAAAATATCTTTGTGCATCTTGCGGTAATCTGTAATCAGGAACGCAAAGTCTTTGAAAACTTTTAAAATACCCGCATAGGTAGTTTTGTTTCGTTCCAAAATCCTAACCACCTCTCCCCTAACTCTTGTGCCTCTTTTGGCAAGAATGGCAACCTCAACCAAATCGCCTTGCAAAGCGTGGTTTTGCATACCGCTTTCCACCACAATCTCTTCCGGAAAATCTTGTGAAAGTATATAACCTTGTCCGGTTTTTTTAATATCAATCCTACCGGTAATCTTAGCTGATTTGAAGGGTTTGAAATACTTGTTTCTGCCCAATTTTTGAAGGGCTCCGTTTTTAACTAAATTCTCTAAAAGCGGAATATAATCCTTGATGTTTTTATAACCTCCCTTTCTGATTCTGGAACCTATTTGTCTATATGTGAGCGCTGCGCCATAGAGCTTTTCCAGCACCTCTACAACTTGACTTTCAATATTTTGTGTATTATCTTTCTTATGTACCATTGCATGAATTCAACCTAATGTTGAATAACTGCAAATGTAACCTTGAAATAGCAATTCCTGTGATTTTTATGTTTAACAAAGGACTTCCTTATAAATATATGCATGGGACTATACAAATGATTGAAACAATGTCATCCAATCATTATGCATGATAATAAGACAAAATCTTCTTTGTATAATCGTTTTGGGGGTTGTTAAATAATTCTGAGGTATTTCCTTCTTCCACTAATCGACCGTCCTTTAGCACTAAAATTCTGTTGCAAATATGTTTGGCTACATTCATGTCGTGTGTAATAAAGACAAGACTTAAGCCTCTGTCGAATTGCAATTTTTTAAGCAAGTTTAACACTTGAGCTTGCACAGAAACGTCAAGTGCCGAAACGGCTTCATCACATACTAATATTTCAGGTTCGGTTGCCAGCGCACGTGCGATGCAGATTCTCTGTCTTTGTCCGCCTGAAAAGGCTTGTGGTTTTTTGTTTGCCATAGTGCTGTCCACACCCGTCTCTTCCAATAGTGCTGCAATCTTTTCCTTTCTTTTCAATTTAGATAGCGAAGGTTGGTGAATTTGCAACACTTCGTCTATGGCACTACCCACAGAGATTGCGGGGTTGAGCGAAGCAAAAGGATCCTGAAAAACCATCTGAATTTTGGATTGGTTAATATTGTCAGAATACAAGAGTTCACCGGTATTGGCGGACTCTAATCTAACTAAGATTTTTGCAAGGGTCGATTTGCCGGAGCCTGACTGACCAATGACACCCACACATTCTCCTTTTTTTATGCTGAAAGTCAAGGGCTCTAATGCCTTAAATTTTTTATCATAGATTTTACTGACTTCTTTGGCTACCATCAAGTTGCTTTCTCCTATTTTGAGTGTTGCAAATTTTTCCGATTGTGGTGTTTGCTCTTGCATAAAATCACTGATAGTTGACAGAAAATATCCTTCGTTTCTGCTATTGGGACGACAGCTCAATAGGGCTTTGGTATAAGGGTGTTGAGGAGTTTTAACGATTTGTTCTGTTTTTCCTGTTTCAACCAAAGCACCTTGATAAAATACAGCGATTCGGTCACAGAAACCGGCAACACTTTGTATATCATGTGAAATTAAAATCAGCGTGGTGCCAAATTTGCGAACCATTTGCAACAGCAGATTCAGAATATTGTCTTGCACCTCCGGGTCAAGTGCGGTTGTAGGCTCGTCTGCAATCAACAAATCGGGTTTATTAAGCAAAGCCATAGCAATCATCACTCTTTGTCTTTGTCCGCCCGATAGTTGGTGCGGATAGCTGTTAAATGCTCTTGCACTCAGTCCCGGCATCACTTCTTCGAGCATTTGCAAACACTTTGCATCTTTGTGTTTTGTATTGATTTGCTCCAGAACACATTCTCGCATTTGCTTACCAATTTTTAGAGATGGATTGAGTGCTGCCAATGCATCTTGAAAAATATAGGCTATGTTTTGCAGTGCAAGTTTCCTTCGTTCTTTTGGAGCAAGAGCATATAGGTCGATTTCGTCTTTGCCTTGGGCAGTGAAAAAGGCATGTCCTTCTACCTTTGCCGTGTTTGACAAGAGTTTCATCAATGAGAGAAAAGTAACAGACTTTCCGGAACCGGACTCTCCAATGATTCCCAAAATCTCGGCACTATTCACTTCCAAGTCAATTCCTTTGACCGCCTCAATCATTTTGCCAAGTGGGTTTCTGAAAGAAATTTTCAGCGATTGAAATCTAAGTAGTGGCTGTTCCTGCACTCCGCAAATGTAAAAGGATTAAGCATTATTTAGGATTGATTTTGCACAAAGCGGTGTCCAAAAAAAAAGCCCCGATTATACGGGGCTTTTGGCGGAGAGAGAGGGATTCGAACCCCCGGAGGTGTTACCCTCAATGGTTTTCAAGACCACCGCATTCGACCGCTCTGCCATCTCTCCTTTTGCGGGTTGCAAAAATAACCCAATTTTTATATTTACAAGCAGCCTATAATTTTATCTTATTCATTTTTTTTGCTTCCCTCATTTTTTTGATGGAAACCTTGTTAATGCTGTGATTCAGCTCATAACCAATCAAAATGGAATAGACATTGACATAAATCACCAACATCAAAGTAATGATTGCGCCAATGGAGCCATAGACCTTGTTGTAAGCGTTAAAATGATTAACATAAAAAGAAAAAATATAGGTCATTGCCAAAGATAAAACCGTAGCCACAATACTACCCGGTGAAAAGAATTTCCATTTTTCAATACTCGAATGTCCGATGTAATAAATGAAAGAAATAATAAAAAATACCAGAGTTGCCAATATCAGCACCTCAAAAATACTCAAGCTCAAATTTAATATCAGTTGATTCACTCCCAAATCTGCAATCAAAGAGGAGATGTAAACACTGCCCAATTTGACAATAATGGCAATTACCAACAACATTGCAATAATAAAAGTCATCCCAATGCTGCGGAGTCGTTTTTTGAAGAAATTTCTTTTTTTACGGATATCCTCTTCCATGGAAGATTCAAAGGCTTTCATCAGGTTGTGAAAGCCATTGCTGGCAAAATATACAGCCGTCAAAAAACCCACACTCAACAGACCTGTTCTTTGTATGCTCAATATGTCGGCAACGGTTTCTTGTATGGTTTTGAAAGTAGCATCCGGCAGAAAATCTTCCATCATACCCAGCACTTTGCCCTGAATATCATGTATGGGGAAATACGCTATCAATGTGAACAAGAATATAATGGAAGGAAAAAGTGCCAAAAAAAAGTTGAAAGACAAAGCTCCGGCAAAGAGATTAAACCTTTGTTTGCCCACATAAGCAAAGAACAATTCGCCTATTTCAAAGAGTGAAGCTCCTTCAAATCCCGGGGGATAGATAGAATCGGCAATGTTGATTAAAAACGCAAGGAGTTTACGGTATATTCTTTTCAATATCTTTATTAATGTACTCATGCGCTTTAAAATCTTAATACAAAATGTTCTTTTTCTTGTTCTTTGCGCAAAAATACAATTCCCATGAAAAATAAATCAATCGTTACTGTAACTCTTTCATGACTTTTAATCCAATCCCAACATTCCTGCATCTCTGCGCTCCAGCGAATATCATCAAAAACAAAAATTGTGTTGTTGTGAGACTTAGCAAGCAGCATTTCAAAATACTTCAATGTGGCCTCTTTGCGGTGGTTGCCATCTATAAAAGCGTAATCAACCCTTGGGAGTTGCTCTAACAATGCGGGTAATGCTTTATCAAACACTCCGTGCAGCAGTTGAATTTTTTCACCAAAACCTATTTTTTGGAAATTATAATAAGCCACTTCAGCAATTTTCAGACTACCTTCAATAGTAAATAGTTTGCCATGTCTCAACCCTGCTGCCTGGTACATGGCACTGATTCCAAAGTTCGTACCGAGTTCAATCGTAATTTCAGGCTGATAGTATTGGCAAATGCGGTACAGCAGTTTTGCATACTTACTATTTTTGGATGAACGTGCCACCAACTTGGGTAGCGATGCTTTGTATTGAGCCTTGTTTGTTGCGCCAAAATCCTCTACTTGAATCTGTGCGGACGAACTGAGCATATTTTGACGCACAAGTTCAATGTCATAGAACAATGCATTGTCAAAACGTTTGTAGAGCACATTTTCTGCAAATTCATATACAAATGGAGAGTGCGTACCGTGTCTGCTTTTAGCTAAGAGCAAATAGCCGATGTATTCAGGCAAAAGAGCTACACTTCTCAACGACATTATTTACGCATTACGGAGCGAAGCATCTTGAGTTCTGCTTCTAACTTCTCAATTTGTTCACGGGTTTTTGATATTTTTCCTTCAAATTGCTTCTTGAGGGCATCCGCACCTTTGGAATTAGCAAAAAATCCAAGGTTATTTTCAAATGTTTTTATCTCTTCCGAGAGTATTCTGATTCTGCCGGAAAGCTTCCTTTCTTCATCCTTTAAAGCCCCGAAACTATTGGGCTTTTGCGCTAACATTTCGTAATGTTCTTTGAGTCTGCCTTGCTTGAATTCGTCTCCTGAAAGCTTGTGTTTAGCTAGAATTGCATCATTCAGATTCTCGTATTTCTTATTGATATCTGCAAATTTGGCTTTAGGCACAAAACCTACCTTAGACCACTCTCTTTGAACATTGCGAAGCTCATCAATGACTTTGCTTTTATCTTCTTCTTTACTGTCTTGCAGGGTTTGCAACTTCAACAAAAGTGCTTCTTTAGCCTTGAGGTTCTCTTTTTCGTCCTCTTTGGCAGCAGTTCTGTGAATATCTCTGCGTTTAAAAAATGTATCACAAGCGGCTCTGAAACGAGTCCAAATCTCTTCGGATTGTTTTCCGGGGACAGCACCAATGGTTTTCCACTCTTCCTGTAACTTAATCAATTCAAGTCCGGTTCTGTCAAAATCATTGCTGTCGCTAAGTTTTTCAGCCTTTTCGCACAGTTTGATTTTAAGCTCATAATTCTTATCTTTATTCTGATTGATTGCAGCAAAGAACTCTTTTCGATTTTTATAAAAAGCATTTTGAGCCTCTCTAAAACGCTTCCAAATTTGGTCACTTACGGATTCAGGCACGGGTCCAATACCTTTCCATTCTTCAAACAGGGCTTCAATTTCGATTGTTTTTTGATTCCATTCTTTGGGAGTCTTGTATTCCAATGATGCAATCTGCTGTACTTTATCACAAATAACAGTTTTGAGGTCTAAATTGTGCTTGCGCTTTTCTTTCAGATCTTCAATAACTGCTTTGTTTCGCTCAATTACTTTGTCTGATGCTGCCTTGAAGCGTTGCCAAATATCTTCTGTGAATTCTTTGGGCACCGGTCCTATGGTTTTATAGTCTTCATGCAGTTTATTCAACAAAATATGAGAGTGCTTAACTGAGGTTTTCTCTTCCAACAACTCTCCTGCTTTTTTGATTAGGTCGATTTTGGCTTCTAAGTTTTTCTGGCGATCCAACTCTTTGAGCTCATGATAAATACTCAATTTATCATAAAACTTATCCATCAAAACACGGTATTTTTCCCATAGTTCTTCCATGCGATCGCGGGGGACTCTGCGAATTTGTCGCCATTCTTGTTGGAGTTTTTTGAGTTCATCCAAACTGTTTTCTGTCTCCTCAGAATCTGTCAGCACTCGGATTTTGTCTAAAATTTGATTTTTTAGTTTCAGATTAAGCAGTTTTTCTTCTTCTGCTCTGGCAAATTCTGCTGCTCTTCGTTCAAGAAACTGAGTATAAGCTTGATAAAATTCATTCTTTTGTTCGTCAACCGGCACTCTGAATTCTCTGGGCTCATTGCCGGCAGCCACAAATTCTTTGAGCATCTGTTCTCTTTCACTTTTGACCATATCATCAAAAAGAATTCTCATCTTTTTGTATGATTCGTGGGCATCTGTAATGCTGGGCGCAAAAATTAATTCTTTGGCTTTTTTAACAAAGTCATCTTTGTCAAAACCCGAGTAATCGGTTCGGTCTGAGTTGGACTCGGATTCATCAAACTCATCTTCCTCTTCATGTTTGTTTCCGGCACTCTCCAGCGCATGAATTTTTTTTTCTTCAACCTCTTCGTGCAGTTTGTCTTGTTCTTGTTTTTCGGTCATTGCTATCCCTATATAATCCTGATAAAGGGGTGCAAAGATAGAAAAATACTCTATCTTTGACCACCTCAAAATTCGTTATGACAGTAAAGATAATTGAGTGTCCGAGAGATGCGATGCAAGGCATTCATAATCAGATACCCACTGCGCTGAAAATTGAATATATCAATGCACTTTTATCTTGCAATTTTGACATATTGGACTGTGGCAGTTTTGTTTCAGCACAAGCTATTCCGCAACTTGCAGACACCAAGCAAGTGTTGCAAAACATTGACGACAAGGGCAACACAAAATTGCTCGTTATTATTGCTAATCTGCGCGGAGCAGAAGAAGCTTGTCAAATTGCCAAGATTGATTATTTGGGCTATCCCTTTTCGGTGTCGGATACTTTCCAAAGACGCAATACAAATCATGGAAGGGAAGAGTCGTACGAACTGTTGGGACAGATTCAGCATCTGGCTATTCAATCGGGCAAAGAGGTAGTAGCCTATATTTCAATGGGGTTTGGTAATCCATACAAAGAAGCATGGTCTGTCGAATTAGTAGAAGAATGGGTGAGCAAAATAATTGTACTCGGAATCAAACAAATTTCATTAAGCGACACTATCGGAAAAGCAAGCCCACACGATATTACAACCTTATTTTCTCATTTAATTCCAAAATTCCCGGAAATAGAATTTGGTGCACATTTGCATACCCGACCGGACAACTGGTTGCACAATGTAGAAGCTGCTTACCAAGCAGGGTGCAGAAGATTTGATGGGGCTATCAAAGGATTTGGCGGTTGTCCTTTTGCCGAAGACGAATTAACCGGAAATTTACCTACTGAAAACCTCATATCATTCTTGGATGCTGTGGGTGAATCACACAGAATAGACAAGAAAAAACTTGAAGATGCACTTCTATTAGCTACCCGTGTCTTCAATTAATAACATTGTACTAATATAAAGACTATCTAATAGTTTCATATTTTGATGAACGCCATTGTAATGTTGTGGAGCATATCGGAGTCGAACCGATGACCTCTTCCATGCCATGGAAGCGCTCTAGCCAGCTGAGCTAATGCCCCTTCTTGTGAGAGCGTGCAATAATAATGTTTTTTCACGTGCAAATTTATGTGGTAGATACATTAAAAATGACTGTACAATAGCCCACAAAGTTTCTTAAATTTTATATACTATTATGATAAATTATACCCATATTAAGCCAACAAAAGGCTCGACATTTAGGTTTATTTTATCGACACAACAAAAGCTAATATACATGAATTAATTCATTAATACATTGATTTTAAATACACTATGCGAACACGTATGATTTTCACATCAAGAAATAAAAATGTGCATAAAAAAATTGCTATTTTAAAACAAAATTCAATTTACATTTGCGCGCCCATTTTAAGAGACCTATAAAGTTAGGCATAAAAAGGTAATTTTATACTTATAATAAAAAGTAAAATAGATATTATGAAACAAACAAGTTTGTCATCGTTTAAGACCCGGTATAATGTAGTATTATTCGCATTAACTGCAATATTATTCTTGGGTTCATGGACTTCTGTAAAAGCAGATAATCCGTATGTTATCACTACAACTATTTCCTATAAACAAAGTTTGGGCAATCACTACGAATTGACACCATTCATTCATTGGACAATTACACAAAAGAATTCCGACATTGTTATTGCGAGTGGAGATGGTAACACTTTATCAAGCTATATCTTCAACATTCCGGGTGAATACAGTATTGCTTTGCAAAATAACACACCAAACTATGACCCCAATGACCATGACGAAGTGCATTATCCCGACATCATTGAAGTAAGCGTTAGCCCGGTCAGAATTACATTTGACATGAATTCGATTGCACTATCTGATGACATCATTGGAGACAAAGACATGAACGGCAGCACAGTAACTATCACTATCCAAGTGGACATATTCAACAACCAACCTGTGGTATATCCTCATCCGTACTTTCGCAGTGCAGGCGTTCGCACCACTATTGAAGGCGCACTTTCTAACCCAAACACCGTATTGATGCCGGGTATTAACATTTTGCAATACAATTTGACAGGGGTTGCCACTTCCGGCTCCTATATCATGTTTGATTTCCTTGACTACAACGGTGATATTCAGTGTTATTACAAACCTGAAATGATTCCATAAATTTTCCTCATTATCAACTCTTAGAAAAAAAAGAAAAATGAAAAATCTTTTCTCACTCAAAAACCTCTTCAAAAGCAGTTTAGTTATTTGCTTTTTGAGTTTTGGAAACATACAAGCACAACAAATTTGTGCTACACCACCCGCTGGTTGCGCCAGTACGGATTATAGCAATTATGGTATCAATTCCGATACAATTGCAGCAACAATTGAATATGACAATATGGTGTCCGGATTCCATGCTACTTTAGTACGAAATTCCGATGGTACATATTCCGCTTGGGGACAGAATGCAGCATACCAAGGCGGTGGCACTAATCATTTGCTGTCACCACTAGAGATTAATTCTACAAATTACCCCGGACTAACCGGTCAAATACTTAGGGTTTCATTAGGTTCGGAAGCGGGCGGAACTAATGCGAATGTTCATCAATTTATTGTATTAACCACCCACGGCTTATTTGCTTGGGGCAGAGAAGGAGAAGTATTGGATGGCTCGATTACCAGTGCTACTACTTTCCAAAAACTTACTATTAATTCAAATGCTATGGGTTTGCCAAGTGGAGTAACACCATCTGATATTCGCATGTTATTTGCCACCTATCATACTTTGGCTATCACAACTTGTGGAGGAGATGTGTGGGTCATTTCACAAGATGGCAGTTGCCGTGGAAACAACAATACCGGAAATGCCACTACTTGGTATCGCGTAAAAACAGGAAGTGGTGCCAGTGCTTTTCTGAAAGACATTGTTGCATGTCGCGGGACTAATAAGGGTTTGTTTGCCTTAGACAAAAATGATGACATTTGGACTTGGGGTGAAGATGTGTATATAGGAAATAATACAAATGAAAATACTCAAAATTATGCTACTAAAATGACCAAACCCAGCTTAGGTGCCGGCAAGCGAATTAAAATGATCGGTATGTCGAGAAATAACGATGATTCGCGCCAATCATATTTTGTTTTGTCTTCTTCTGGAGATTTATATGCCTTGGGTAATAATACAAATGGTCAACTAGGTGACTTCACCACAACTCGAAGACGGAGTTGGGTGCAGTGTGAATATACTGACAATACCACTTATATGACTGATATAGCCTGGTTTAGCCCCAATGAACATGATAAGGGAGAAGCTAATTCTAATTCTACTTCTGCAATCAATGCAGTAAACCGAAGCAAGATGATTTATGGATGGGGCGGCAATGACGGCAGAATGCTTGGACGAGGTTCCGGAGCTAATTCTGATCCCGCTATTCCTGATGGTATTAACAATACACCTTCCGGTGTTCCTTTACAACGAGATTCAATCCTTGTGGTAGAAACCGGGGGGCATACTAGCATGGTGGTAAAACAATGTGACCCAAATTTTGGCTATGTTGGTCATAGGATACACGGAAGTATGGGAAACGGAAGTGGCACAAATACTAATGAAACTTCTTATACATACGCTACCGCACCAGTTCAAATCTGCGGAGTACCCAGCAAACCTGATATAAACTTTAAACCAAAAATAATTTTAGGGGGAAGCGGCAATTGCTATGAAACAGAGTTTGTGTTATCCAGCACGGACACTAATGCCACATTTAGGATAATAAGTCAAATTCCATCAGGTATTGCAAGTATTGATAAAGATACGATGTTAATTTTTACTGCTCCCGGCAGAGTCAAAGTAGAAGCTAAAACAAAAACTGTATGTGGAGATCTGTTAGATACGGCAGAATACAAGGTAGTTCGTTGTAAGTTTACCGCTCCCGATTATAATGTCGGACTTATTAATACATCTGTTACCGGAGATATTTCCATAAATGACCAGATAGCATATTCTCCAAACCCTTATAAGATTGCTCCAACATTAGTGTCTTCACCTTCCGGAAGCAGCCCTTCAATAAATCTTGATTCCAGTGGCACCTATACATTCAGTGCAGATATAGCCGGTACTTATGTATATACCATAGCGATATGTAACCCGGGACAGGTATCCGGTTGTCAGGTAGAATATTTAACAATATACTTAAAAGATTTGACCACTTTGGACAACCCACCTGCAGCAGCAACAGATATTGGCTTTTTGAAAACAAACTATAATTCGGATATTACTTTGAAGACATTGGCAAATGACCAATCAGGCAATCCAAACACAAATATAGACACAAGTTCTGTATCTATTGTTTGGGGAACACCCAATCCTATAACTCAGGGTTCATTGGTTGTCAACGCAGATGGCAGCATTAAGTTTACGCCTGTTTCAGGTTTTGTAGGGGACATCACTTATGGGTACGAAGTGTGTGATAACGCTTCGCCTGCAAAATGTGCTCAGGGTATTCAAAAAATCTTTGTATTGGGAGATTCAACACAAAACACAACACTTGCCGTAACAGACTATTTTGAATCTTCCAGAAACAACCAAATATCCGGCAATGTCAAAACCAATGACAGCGACCCCGAAGGAAACACACAAACAATAACACTTCAGACTAGTACAGTAGCAGGTGTTGGGGTATTTAGTGTTGCTGCAAACGGTGCATTTACATTTACACCGGCAACCGGTTTTTGGGGTATAGCCAGCTTTACCTATCAGACCTGCGACAATGGCACACCTTCAGCGTGCGCAAACTCCAGAATTCACTTTATGGTAGATAACCGATATACAGAACAAGACATGAACGCAACCACCATCAGAACAAGTGTGAGTGGAAACGTTTCTACCAACGACAATCTCCCGGCAGGCTATGAATATAGCTTAGCGAGTGCAGACCCCTCTAACCCTCTGGGAGCAAGCGGAAGTGTAAGTTCTGATGGCTCTTATACATTTTCATCACCCAATCCGGGCTTGTATCGTTTTACTATTAATGCTTGCACACCTTCTCCAATCCAAGTATGCATTCCGGAACTCATAACTATCAATGTATCTGACTCTCGTGTAAACTCAAACAATCCCACTACTAACCCAGATATGGCAGTTATGTATGGACACGATGTAAGCCCAACAACTCTAACAATCAATGTGAGGGCTAATGATGCCATTTCTAACATCTTTGGCAAAGTTGGAAGTTTACGTACTTTGGATGCTCCTACCATATCAGTTGCTGCCAAGAACAGTCAATCACTGACTGTTAATGGTAGTGGTAATATTGAATACAGACCTAATAATGGTTTTTATGGCAATGATACTTTCTTTTATAATGTTTGTGACACATCCACCAGCACCTGTCAAGACGCAATGGTAGTAATTACCGTAAATGCACCTTCCACTCCGGGAATGACGGTTGCAAGTGATGATTATATATATACTTTCAGTAGTACACCCATAAGTGTAAGTGCAGCCAAGGGTTTATTGGCTAATGATTTTTCTAATGCATCCGGTACATGGTCTATTTCGCCTCAAAATGTGAATGACCCTGTATATGGCGTATTTACTATTAATGGTGATGGAAGTTATAGTTATACACCCTCTCCGTTTTTTGACACCGGTACGTTAGTTATTCCATATCAGGTATGTAAGGGAACAGCATGTGCAGAAGCTACTTTGTATATTCAGGTTTTTGATTTGACACTCTTGCCCGTAGAACTCATTAAATTCACACCTGTTCCTTACGAAAAGCAAGTAGATGTACTTTGGACAACGGCAGGTGAGTTAAACAATGACTTCTTTACCATTGAAAGGAGCTACAATAAACAAGAATGGATATTTGTCGGCAATATGAAAGGTGCCGGTACAAGCTACACTGAGAATAATTACTCTTTGATTGATTATACAACACCTGAACCTTTGGTTTATTATAAAATTTCTCAAACCGATTATGACGGTAACAGAAAGGACTTGAGAATAGCAAAACTCCAAAAAGACCTTGCTCTCGCAGGAGGGGTACTTATTTTCCCAAATCCATGTTATAATGAACTTAATTTGAGTGGTTTGCAAACCAGCAATTTGAGTTATGAAATTTATAATTCATTCGGCCAGGTTGTTTTGTCAAGCAATGGTGGCATGGGTGAAGATGTTAAAATTGACGTAAGCAGTCTTGCTCAGGGTTCTTATTTTATTAGAATCTATGATAAAGGGACTATAAAGGTCAAAGCTGCTTTTGTCAAATTAGATTAGAGAAAATTTATATATTCTTACATACAATACGAGCCTAATATTAGGCTCGTATTTTGTTTATAGTGACTGACGTTTCAAACTATAGCAAAGTAGTGGGTTCTTTTGTCATCCTTCGATACATCTCGCTGAAGCGAGACACTCAGGATGACAGGTGGGGTGGTTTTGGGCGAGACACTTATGGAGAAAACGAAACTACTTGGTCATCCTTCGATACATCTCGCTGAAGCGAGACACTCAGGATGACAGGTGAGGGGTGAATTCATATTCATTTAATACTTGAAGGCTTAATTCCATGTTGCTTATGTATAGATTGAAGCTAATTTGATGAAACAAGCATTAAAAAAATACAGTATCCATTGTACTGATTGGAGATTTTAAAGTACGTTTAGATTGTTGCTACTATTCTCAGGCTAATTCTTCTGGAAGTCAGAAATTCAGGTACACCAAAGACATTGTTATTAATGTCTTTTACCCACAAATAGGAAATGACATTGTTGATTCCAAGCATATTAAATACTTCCAAACCTACCCAAAGTGAGTTAAATGTTTTGGAAAGTTTCTTGGTTTTGTCGCCCTCTTTCAAAAACACATAGTTAAAACCGGCATCCAATCTTCGGTATGCAGGGATTTTATTTCCCTCATGATAGCGAGCTTCACCAGGCAAGAAATAAGGAAGCGGAGCACCAAAAACCATGTTCAAATTGACTCTGCAATCGGGTAGAATAGGCAACTCATCCTGAAAAAAGAGAGAAGCACTCACTCTCCTGTCTGTAGGTCTGCGCAGATAAGGAGATTCTACTTCAACTCCGTTTTGGTCTATATAGCGGATTTTTTCGCTTGTTTTAAGGAATGAGAACGTAAACCAACTCTCTAAACCCGGAATGAACTGACCATTTACGCGCGTGTCAAGCCCTGTAGCATAACCATGCGAAGCATTATCGGCATAATATCTAATACGCATATTATCAACCACAAAAGGAACGAGATAGTCCAAGTCCTTATAGTATAACTCCGTAAACAACTTGAAAGGTCTGTTCCACCATTTGAAATAATAATCCGCACCGGCAATAAAATGTATGGAGCGTTGGGCTTTGAGCGCAGTATTGATGTTACCTTCAAAATCACGCATTTCGCGATAAAAAGGAGGTTGATAATAATATCCCGTGGCAGCTCTTAGCACATAGTCCTTCTTTTGCAGGCTGTCATAGAGTACTTTCTGATTATACTTCCGATTGGGTTCTATTGAATACTGTAAACGTGGACTAATTACATTCTGATTATTGAGCGAACTAAAATGCGAACGCAGCCCGAAAGTAATTTGCTGTGCATTAGCAGGGTCAATCGTCCATGACATTTGAGCAAAACTCTGAATCCTATTATTGACAAGGTTGATTTTCGAGTTGATGTATTCTGATAGAAAAATAGAGTCGTATGAAAGATTGCGAGGATTGATATTGTATTCGGAAGAATCGTTGTAACGCCATTCATTGAATTTGTCTTCAATGATATCTCTTCTGAAACCAATTCCCCAACTGATATCAATATTTCGGTTCAAAGGCTTATAACTCCCTTTGTGGTCTGCCGTCATAATTTGATAAAAAAGCTGGTTGCGTGCATGGTTAATAAAATACCCTTGACCCAGAGTTGCTATGGCATTACCAAAATCATCCGAGCCCATATTGTTTTCAATAAGATTCAACTCATAAGCACCAAAAATATCGTATTTCTCTGATTCAACAGAACTCACCCCCGAAGTCATAAACTTGAGCGTAAGCTCCTTAGATGGCTCAAAAACAAAGGAAATACCCGACATGGCAGTATTGTATTCCATTACTTCATTTCCTGCCATCCCCACATAAAGTTGCAAAGCAGTTTGAATAGTACCAAATGAAGTTGTTTGCGAAATGGGGATGAGTTGGTATTTATTTTGAGAAATATTGGCAAGCCATTCCACCCTCCAATTTCGGTTAAAATGATATACCATGAGAGATTGAAAATCGAGGAATCTCGGGTTATATTGTCCTTCCACATCCAATGAATTGAGGATATAATTATTGGCTCTGTATCTGAGACCTGCAATATAGGATAACCTTTTATTGCGGCTCATACCGCCCATATTGAATTCCGCTCCCATGAAACTAACTTCTCCTACTGCTTCGAATTTGCGCGGGGTGCGGTATTCCACATCCAATACAGAAGACATCTTATCACCGTATTTTGATTCAAAGCCACCGGCAGAAAAGGTGATATTATTTACCATAAAAGGATTGATAAAACTCAACCCTTCTTGTTGTCCTGTTCGGACTAATTGCGGCCTGAATACCTCAAAATCATTGACATAAACTAAGTTTTCATCATAACTACCGCCTCTGACATTGTATTGCGAACTCAACTCATTTCCCGATGCTACACCGGGTAGCGTTTTGATAATACCCTCTACCCCAGAACCTACACCCTTCAGTTGAGTTGCTATCTTAGGATTCAACTTAATAATATTCCCCATAGGTCGCTTAGAATCCCTGATATCAACACCTTCAAGTACTTTGGCTTCAAGAGTAACATCTATTTTTTTTCTTATTCCGGCAGTTAAGGGTTCAATGTTCAGTTTGGAACTGATTCCTGCATAAGTAAAAATAAGCAAGACATGAGTATTGGCGGGTATTTCCACCTCAAATCTACCTGATTCGTTTGAAAGATCGCCTTTAAAAACTCCATTGATTATAATCTGAACATCTGCAATAGGTTTGGGAGGTTTATCATCGGAGAGAACTCTGCCATAGACAACAGGATTGTGCTCCTCTTGTCCTTTCACATTCAGTATGCTGAACAATGAAATGATAATCAAAGGCAAGATTCTAAGCACAATAGAGATTTAACGGATTTTGATGGATAATATTTTAAGCATTTTTAAGTGCCACAATCGCCTCTAAGGGATTGTCGGCAGAGAACACTGTATTTCCTGCAACAAGCGCATTTGCACCGGCATCTAACAATGATTTGGCATTAGCAATAGTTACTCCTCCGTCAATTTCAATAAAAGGATTTAGGTTTTGTGCATGGCTCATGGCTTTGAGCTCCTTGATTTTGTTATAAGTATTCTCAATAAATTTTTGACCACCAAAACCTGGATTTACGCTCATCATACAAATCAAATCAGCCATATACAAGATATCTTTGAGGCTGCTGATGGGTGTGTGTGGATTAATGGCAATGCCTGCCTTCATACCGGCTTCTTTGATGGCTGACAAGGTTCTATGCAAATGAGTGGATGCTTCGTAATGAACCGTAAGTATATCTGCTCCGGCTTTTGCAAAATCATCAATATATCGCTCCGGCTGTACTATCATAAGGTGCACATCCAACGGTTTTTGTGCTACTTTTTTGAGTGCTTTAATGACCGGAAAACCAAAGGAGATATTGGGCACAAAAACACCATCCATCACATCCACATGAAACCAATCTGCCTGACTTTGGTTAATCATTTCAAAGGCTTCGTTCAACTTGCCAAAATTTGCAGAAAGTATAGAGGGTGCAACTATGTGACTCATGGGGTCAAAATTAGATTTTTTAATTGATTACGATTTCGTCCACCACAGCACTCTTGAAATAATCATTGATAGACTGAATCAGGTTTGCTTTCATATAGTTCAACTCTTGTTTGAGCATGGAGTTTGAGACTTTTATATAGAGCACTTTTTTCCGCATATACAGGTCGGTAGTGTATTTTGCTATGACAGCCCCGGCAATCTCGTTCCAATAGGTTCTGATTTTACTCAAATCCACTTTGTCTTTGATATGATAGGAACTAAACATCTTTTCCAATGCTTCCTCAATCGAGTATCCTCCTGTATGCAGTCTGTAATCTTTCATTGAAAAGTGCTACAAAAATAATGAAAACGAATTACTAATCAGTATCGGAATTCATACATAATTCAACGCAAACATTACATATCCCAAAAGAAATGTCTGCCATCAAAATGCTCAATATTCTTTTGTACTCTGTCTTTGTGCGTATCGGTTACAAAAATCTGGTCGGGTTTGAGTTCGTGAATGATTTGCATCAGTGATTCGGAACGTTGGGCATCAATTTTCTCATAAATATCATCAAGAAGGAGTATGGGAGTGATTCTTTTTTTTTCTCTCAACCATTCAAACAGCGCTATTTGCAAGGCAATCACAAATGATTTAGTCTGTCCTTGAGATGCAAATTTTTTGACCTGAAAACCATGCAACAAAAACTCCAAATCATCCTGATGTATCCCTTTGGTGGTGCGTTCAAGAATCAAGTCTTTTTCTAATTGCATTTGTAACCATTCTTTCATGGTTCTTTCGTTCAACTGAGACGAATACACTATTTCAGCTTTTTCCTTATCTCCGGAAAGTCGTTGGTATATTGGGTTGAAATGCAGGGCAAGTTCGTGCACAAAGTTAAGTCTGAAAGAGTGCAAGACGGGTGCGGTTTCAACCAAAACTCTATTAAATGCTTCGAGCAACTCCACATCCCTCACTCCTTGTTGGGCAAAGAGTTTAAGTTGTTTATTTCTGCTCTCTAATGCTTTTTTATATTGGTCTAAGGCTTGCAAATATTCGGGGTAAACCTTACACAATGCCACGTCCATGAACTTTCTTCTCTCTTCACTCCCATCCAGAATCAAAGCGATATCAAAAGGAGAAATCATGACCACAGGTACAGTACCAAGATACTGCGAGAGTTTGCGCACAGGTACATCATTCAACAACAACTGTTTTCTTTTACCTGCTTCAAGTCTGCACACAATTTCCACCGGAACATCATGCTCAAACTCAGCTTTGAGGCTAAATCCAGGAGCATCATGCTTAATCAGTTGTTGGTCAAGGTGATTAAAATAGCTTCGGCTGTTTGCCAAATACCAAATGGCATCCAATATATTCGTTTTGCCAACCCCATTGGGACCGGTGATACACACCCAGCCTTTGGGGAGCTCATGTTCCGCCTTTGTGTGATTCTTAAAGTTGGATATTCTCAATTTTTTGAGCCACATGGATTGGGTTGATAGGTATGGTAAAAAAATATATTTTTGCGCTCACTTAAAAAAACACTCATGAGTAAGACTGCAAAGCTAACATTTGGAAAAGAAACTTACCGCAAATGGTATGAGTTAATGTTATTAACCAGACGATTTGAAGAAAAATGTGCCCAAATGTATAGCCAACAAAAAATAAGAGGATTCCTTCATTTATACAACGGGCAAGAGGCAATCACTGCCGGCACCATGAGCGCCATTGGACCTAATGACCCGTTGATAACTGCCTACCGTGACCACGGACACGCTTTGGCTGCCGGAATTGAACCTAAATACCTGATGGCAGAACTGTATGGCAAAGAGACAGGAAGCAACAAAGGAAAAGGTGGCTCAATGCACATGTTCTCCAAGAAACATAATTTCTATGGCGGTCATGGGATTGTTGGAGGACAAATCCCGTTGGGAGCAGGTATTGCCTTGGCAGAGCAGTATAAAGGAACCGGCAACGTTTGTTTGACCTATATGGGTGACGGAGCAGTAAGACAAGGCGCATTGCACGAGACTTTTAATATGGCAATGCTTTGGAAGTTACCGGTGGTGTTCATAGTAGAAAATAATGAATATGCTATGGGAACTTCGCTCGAAAGAACCACTAACCAATTGGATATTTACAAAATAGGTGCTTCTTATGACATGCCTTCGTTTCAGGTGGATGGTATGGCTTGCGAGAGTGTACACGAAGCCATTGCTTCAGCCGTTGACAGAGCCAGAAAAGGGAATGGACCTACTTTTCTCGAAATAAAAACTTACCGTTACAGAGGACACTCAATGTCTGACCCGGCAAGATACAGAAGTAAAGAAGAATTGGAAGAATATAAGCAAAAAGACCCAATTGAAACAACCAAAGCAACCATGCTGAAAAACAAATTTGCCGATGCAAAATACTTTGATGAACAGGAAGCCAAGATTGAAAAGATCATAAATGAAGCAGTCGAATTTGCAGAAAACAGCGAATTTCCTGATGCTTCCGAGTTATTCACCGATGTATATATAGGAGACTATCCATTTATTACAGACTAATTTTTTTCCAAAACAAAATATTACTTTTGCCAAAATTTTTTTTAACCCCGAATGACAGAACATAATCACCACGAGAACGATTTCTACCACAGAATTATTGACTTTGTAGAATATAAAAAGAAACCCATTATCATTGGTACATTAGCCGTCTTAGCTATTGTAGCCGGTTTCATTATTTATGAGAAATATATATCCGCGCCTAAACAAAAAGAATCATTAGAATTGTTAGCCAAGGTTCAGGATTATTTCAGACAGGATTCATTCCGGCTGGTTGTGAATGGAGCCCCCGGGTTCAAAAGTGCAGTGCAAATCAGCTCTGATTATTCTAGCACTAAATCAGGAAATCTTGCCAACTATTATGCTGGAATAAGCTATCTGAAATTGGGTGAATATGACAATGCCATTAAGTATCTGAAAAAATTTGATTCTAATGATGACAAGTTAGTAGGTGCGCTGGTATTGGCTTGTATTGGAGATGCTTATGTAGAAAAAGCTGATTTCAAAGAAGGACTTAATTATTATAAGCAAGCCATTGATTATAGCATCAACGACCTTACAACCCCGATTCATGTGCAAAAAGCATTGAATGTTTATATAGAGCTAAAACAATATGACGATGCTCTTCAACTCATTGACAGAATGACAAAAGAGGAAAACATCTCTGATGATTTCAAGAAAGAGTTACAGAAATATCAGGGTTTTATAGAAGCTAAATCAGGAAAATACAATCCGGATGTCAACAAAAAATAAAAACCTCTCTGAGTTCGAAAATCTACCCCATGCCGGAACCGCACGTTTCGGCATTGTTGTATCTGAATGGAACGAGGAAATTACTTCAAAGCTGTATCAGGGTGCTTATGAAACGTTGATTCAGTCCGGTTGTTCGGAGAAGCATATCAAGACAGTTAAGGTGCCGGGAAGTTTTGAATTACCTTTGGCAGCACAAAAATTAGCGGAATCTTCTTTTATTGATGCCGTGATTTGTATAGGTTGTGTGATTCAAGGCGAAACCCCTCATTTTGATTTTGTGTGCAATTCCTGCGCGAATGGTATTATGGAAGTGAGCCTTAAATTTAACAAACCTATCTCATTTGGCGTTCTTACTACACTCAATCAGCAACAAGCCGAAGACAGAGCCGGAGGAAAATATGGTAATAAAGGCGTAGAAGCTGCCGTTACCGCTTTGAAGATGCTGAATTCATTGAAAAACTAAATCATTTTATCTGTTTGGCATATTCTTTTCTGTTCAGATTCCCTAAAATTGCAGAACGTATGAGACATATTCATAAAACGCTTTCCTTAATAACATTGGTGTTATTTTCTGCTGTAGCGCAAACTCAGGATTTAATTAAATTTTCTGACCCTGAACTCATGGTAGATAATTTTTTCATTCAAGACAGTGCATGGGTTATTACAACCAAAAACAAAAGAGCATTTTATTATGAAGCCAAAGATAAAAAGGATATTAGCAACTTGGACGTTTATACTTGGAAATACACCCTCTCTGATTCTAAATTCGCAGGTAATGTATGGCTTGACAAAGACAATGTATATTTTGTAAATGTCAATAATGTGGAGCGTGTCAATAAAAAAGACGGTGCTTTGATTGATGAATTACCCTTTGCCAATATTGACAATGCACCCTATTCTGACGGAAAACATGTGTATCTGATTGCAGATTACAAAGGCAAGAGGTCGCAAATTTGTTATTATTTGAAGAAAAAGAAAATTGTCTGGGCTGTTCCAACCCATGCTGATTTTGCTAATCCTGTTTATACTCAAAGATTTATTATTACAAGAGATGAAACCGGATTTCCAATCACATTAAGTTATGATAAAGGCAAGCCCATGTTACCTGAAAAATATGAAGGTGGCTGCCCATTTAACTCTTGGGTAGATATGTTCAACATGAATAATAACGACCTATCTGACAGTTTCTTCTATTATGACGGATATGTTTATGCAGTCAATTATTATCTAGGATTTTTGAGAAAATTTGAACCTAATAACTATCCTATTCCATTGGTGAGCGTTGACATGAATAAGTTTACCAAAAGAGAATCATTCAGCTATGCAAAACTTCCTAACGGTTCTTTATTCTATAGTCGCCAAGGAATTCAATTTGTTTCGGAAAAAGAATTGGACAGTTTGAATAAAACCCAAAGAAAAGGTCCTATGGGAACATTCCAATTGAGTATTCCTTATTCTAAACCTCAATACTACAAAATCAAACAAACCACATTGTTAGGTAATTTTCTGGACTTTGAATCTTCGAAATTCATCGCATTCCTTGAAAACAGATATATTGTTTTTGAACAGAACGGTCAAATGATTGGTATCAGTCCGATTGGCGCACGCACTTATAATTTCCCTAATTTGGGATATCCCATCGATAAATTCAGTTTATTCGGTAATGTTATTTTCTATTCTTCTCCTAACACAAGTGCATTAATTAAAGCCAAAATTGAGCGTGTTTATACAGAAGAAGAAATCAAAGCGATGCAACCTCCGCAAGAGATTATAGATATGTTTGAAAAAATGCAGCAAGAGCAACAGAAAGCTACTCCTGAAGGTGTAGAGGACGGCAAATAACCAACTGCGTTCTTTGTTCTTGATTGGAAATGATGTGTTCTATGATTTCAAAATAGTTTGAAATAAAGTTTTCAAATTCTCCAAAAGACCATTCTCTGTAATGACATTCATTGTTGGGAGGTCCGTAAGTCCAAGGGGAGTTTTCTAAATCTCGTTCGGGAGTGCTGAATACAAAATATTTGATTTGAGTATGTTCGGAGAGTGTTTGCATAAAAACATCAGGGTCTTGAACATGTTCAATTACGTCCGCACAAATCAACATTTCAGCTTTAAATGATTTCCAACTTGGATTCTGATAATCAAACCATTGCAGTTCCGGATATTTAGCATTCAAAAAACCTATATCCAGTTCAACACCGGCTTTCTGTTCATTCGGAAAAAACTTTATTAGTTTGTATGCAGAACCGCAGCCCACATCCAGCAATGATTTTAGTTGTTTTCCTTCATATAATTCACGCGCTCTGATGTAAACTTCATTTTGATATTCATCTGTCAAAGAGTTATCATTAAAAGTCTTGATTCTTTTTCGGTGGATATAGCCTCTTTTGATTGCATAACGCGGTGATTGCAAATACGCAATAGCCACTTTGAACCTATAATAAACTTTTCTTAACAGCTGCATTTGTATGAACCATTACACAATCAGATTGCCTGAATAAGTTTTCAATTCTAAACCATTTCCATCAAATTCAGCATAGGTATAATGCGTAACCCATTCTCCCAAATTGATGTAACGTGAATTGTTCTGTAGATGAATATCCAAAGGCAGATGTCTATGTCCAAAAATGAAATAATCGAAATATTCTTGTTTGAGTTTTGAAAGCGCAAACTGTGTCAAAAACTCATTGTCGTCACCTTTGTATTCAAGGTCAGAGCGATAATTAGCCTTCCGACTTCCGGCAGATAAGAATTTTGCTAATCTGATTCCGAAGTTAGGATGAAAACGGGCAAAGAGCCATTGAAAAAATGTATTTCGAAAAATGAATTTTATAAATTTATAACCAAATTCTCCTTTCCCCAGACCATCTCCATGATGCAGAAAGAATTTTTTACCTGCTCTTTCAATGCATAATTCGTCAGAAATGATTTTCACTCCTAACTCTTTCTCCAAATAGCCAAACATCCACATATCATGATTTCCTTTGAATATAGTAACCGCAATTCCGGAGTCCACCATCTCTGCAATTTTGCCCAAAAATCTGGTAAATCCTTTTGGAATTACTGTTTTATATTCAAACCAGAAATCAAAAATATCACCCAACAAATAGACTTCGGCAGCATCTTTTTGAATCTGCGAAAGCCATTTGACCACCGTTATCTCACGTGTATGATTGTCTGATTCTCGTTCAAACCCCAAATGAAAATCAGAAGCAAAATAAATCTTATTTCTTGACTCGCCCAAAGCGGTTCAAAAGTGCGGATTTTCCAGCTTATTTTAAAATAAATTAAAACTCAAAATCCCTTTGCTCATTTGCAACACCATTAATAAAAAGTACTGCTTTGTATTTTCCTTTACCTAATTCATTATCATTTACCCAAAACTCAAACATATTCTGCCCAATACTTGATGTCTTATCTTGAGCAAGAGTTTTTACCATAATCCCCTTATCATTAAAGACTTTAACCGATATAAATCCTTGCTGGTTGAAATCCTTAATAAATTGAACTTTAAATGTTTGATTGGGAATAGTACCTATATTTTTCACCTTCTGTACAAAAGCAAATAATTCTTTTTCCATTATAGACCCTTTGCTCATATCGGTAATATCATTATTGTCTGTTATAGCCCAAACAGCATTTTGTCCGGTTTGATTTTGATAGCCTTTTTTCTCTATAAATTTTGCAAGGGCAACCAATCCATCATGTGCCATTGTTCCGATTCTAAAACTTTTTTTCTCATTGGGCGCACCTTTATGTTTTTGGCTGCACATTGCAAAAAGTCTCACTTTTCTTGATTTACCCGGCTGCACAAGCACCTTTGCACGATTAGTCAATAACATGGTTTGAACACTTGTATCAAAAGAAGGTAGCAATCTACCCGTTTCAAAATCTATCACAAGCGCTGCATTGGTTTTGTTAACAATCTGAGCCATAAGACAATCTTTATAATGTGTTGATCCTTCGCTCTTTGACAAATCGGATTTGACACCCGTAATAATGACTGAGACTAAATTTTTCTTAATAGCATCATCTATACTGTAGGTTTGTTGCGCCAACAAGCTGCTGAAAGGCAACAAGAATAGAAACAAGAAGATTTTACTTTTCATAATTATTGTTTATTAGTTATTAATTTAAATAAATGGCGAAATGCCAAATTGAATATTTTAACGTATAATTATTTTGTATTTATACGTGATGACAAATACTAATCGACAAATAAATTTAATTATTCTACTTTTGACTCAACATCAATTTCAAACCGGATATTTGTAAGCTCATCTCAAAGCACTAATGACAAAAAAAGTAATCAAAATCGAAGCGGAGTGGCAACAACAGTTGGATACAGAATCATATAGGGTATTGCGTGAAAGGGGCACAGAACAGCCGTTCAGTGGCAAGTTTAATGATTTTTGGGAAGCAGGCACTTTTGTTTGCAAAGGGTGTGGCAATCCGCTTTTCAACTCCGAAACAAAATTTAATGCAGGCTGTGGCTGGCCTTCATATTCCGATGTTTTGAATAAATCATCGGTCATTCTCAAACCGGATTACAGCCATTTTATGACAAGAACCGAAGTAGTGTGTGCACAATGTGAGAGCCATCTTGGGCATGTGTTTGATGACGGTCCGTCACCCACTTTTCAACGCTATTGTATCAACTCTGTATGCCTGAATTTTGAAAAAAAAGAGGCACACTAAGGCTTTATCTCTAAATTGGAATCGTGGCATTTTGTAAATCGGTTGAATTGGAATAGGTTTGCACCTTATAAAACGTAACCCAGACAATGGCAAAATTAATCGCCCTGAATAAGATGACCGACACCATGAAAGAAGGTGTTTTGGTCAAATGGAGTAAGAAAAAAGGAGATACAGTAAAACCCGGAGACATCCTTGCAGAAGTTGAAACAGACAAAGCAACAATGGACTTGGAAAATTTTGAATCCGGCACTCTATTGGAGTTACTGGTACCGGAAGGAACTACTGTTCCCATTGGGGGCGCAATTGCTGTATTGGGCAACAAAGGCGAAGATTTTTCTGCTCTCTTGGCATCTACCAAAAGCAATAGTAATTCTTCTGACAACAAAAATGAATCTAAACCTGCTGAAGAAAAGAAAGCTGCTACAACACTTGTTCAACCTTCAACACAATCACATCAAGACACCTCTTCCCATGACGGTCGCTTGAAAGCCTCTCCACTTGCTAAAAAAATGGCTTCTGACAAAGGCATTGACATCAACGCTGTAATCGGTTCCGGTGAAGGCGGCAGAATTATTAAAAAAGATATTGAAAACTACACCCCTGCTATCAATACAGGCAATGCTTCTTTTGCTTTAGGCAAAGAGGGCTACACAGAAGTTACGGTTTCGCAAATGCGCAAAACTATTGCAGCTCGGTTGGCAGAAAGCAAATTTAGTGCGCCACACTTCTATTTGACCATGGAAATAGAAATGGACAATGTACTCACAGCAAGAGAAAGAATCAATGCCAATGGTGATGTTAAAATCTCTGTGAATGACATTATTGTGAAAGCGGTTGCAATGGCATTGCGAAAACACCCTCAGGTAAATTCTTCTTGGTTGGGTGACAAAATCAGAACCTACCAGCATATTCATGTGGGCGTTGCGGTTGCGGTGGACGAAGGGCTTTTAGTTCCGGTAGTTAGATTTGCAGACCAAAAACCACTATCTGCAATCAGTGCAGAAGTGAAAGAATTTGGCAAAAAAGCTAAAGAGAAAAAACTACAACCTCAGGATTGGGCAGGCAATACTTTTACTGTTTCTAACTTGGGAATGTTTGGAATAGAAGAGTTTACAGCTATCATCAACCCTCCCGATGCTTGTATTCTTGCTGTTGGTTCTGTGAAAGACACCGTTGCGATTGTGGAGGGCAAAATCATTGCTAAGAAAGTAATGAAGGTTACCCTTAGCTGTGACCACAGAGTGGTGGATGGAGTTGTGGGAAGCAAATTCCTTCAAACATTTAAAGGATATATGGAAGACCCTATAAAAATGCTGGTATAGTCAATGAATAGATTTCATTTATTATAAAAACGGGTTATTTCAATAACCCGTTTTTTTTGCACAAGAAAAAATGATTCTTCTTATTGATAACCAGATGGTTAAAATGCTTTTGCAAAATCAATTATTAAAAATCATGCACGTAAAAACATATTTATTATTACTTTTGCCACGAACTAATCAAAATTACTTATGAAAAAAATCATTTCAACTATTCTGATTGCTGCATCTCTGATGTTTGTAGCGACTAATTTCTCATCATGTAAGAAATACGAAGACGGGCCTTCTATGAGTTTACGCTCCAAGAAAGCAAGACTTGTTGGCAAGTGGGAAATTGAAAAATACTTCCTTAATGAGAAAGATTATACACACGAAATGCTAAGCGTTATCAAAGACAATTCCTTTACATTTAAAAGTGATGGAACGTATGAAGTGTTTGTTGATGGCGAAGGAGACAACGGCAAATGGGAGTTTAATTCTGATAAAACAAAAATTTTAATTACAATTGATAATGAAACTGAAACATGGACTATTAGACGACTTACTAACTCCGAACTTTGGTTTGAGTATATGGATGATAAAGACAAAATAGTAATACACTTTAAGTCTAAAGACTAATTGCAACACCTAAAAATATTAAGAAGGGAGTAATGGAAACATTACTCCTTTTTTGTTTTAATACCCGTAGAAATTATAATACTTGCGTTGTCCATCAGCAGAGATACCTTCAATCTGTATTCTGCCATTGGCTTGTGACAACCATTGAATTAGATCATTAGGCTCTCTGCACTCTTTGCCATTAAATTTCACAAAGATAAAATCATCAGACAAACCCATTCTGCGTACAAATCCAGAACGAACTTCGCTCACTTTGACACCATAATCAATACCATAACGTTGCATTTCTAATTTCGTAACCTTAGAAAAGTCTGCTCCCAATTCATCCGACCGAACTGATGTTTTCTTAATCAAATCGGTATTCCCTTGTTTATTGATAAGTGTAAGCACGGCATCCTTAACTTTTCCGTCCCTTTTATAACTGATTTTAATTTTATCTCCCGGTCTTTGGTATGATAAATATTCATCATAAGAAGACTTGGCATCCACAATTCTGTCCTGAATTCCAACAATCAAATCCCCTGCCCTGATGCCTGCTTTGAAGGCAGGACCATCTTCCAAAACATTAGCAACATATACCCCATCATCGAATGAGATTTTCAATTTTTGTTGAGTTTCATAATCAATATCAGCCACATCCATACCCGTAAAACCTCTTTGAACCTCTCCAAACTCAATGAGGTCTTTGACTGTTTTGATAACAATATTGACAGGAATAGCAAAACCATATCCGCTGTATGAACCGGTTTGCGACATAATTGCAGTATTAATACCAATCAACTCACCTTTGGTATTGACTAATGCTCCACCGGAATTTCCCGGGTTAATAGCAGCATCCGTCTGAATAAAAGATTCTATCGGGAATTGGTTGTGTACAATATTGATATTTCTTCCTTTAGCACTCACAATACCTGCTGTAACAGTCGATGTCAAGTTGAAGGGATTACCAACAGCCAGCACCCATTCTCCGATTTGTAGATTATCTGAATTACCTGTTTTAATTGCCGGCAGATTGTCCATTTCAATCTTAATAAGCGCTAAATCAGTAGAAGGGTCGGAGCCTATTAATTTGGCGGTATATACTTTCTTTTTGTTATTCAGAACAACTTCTATTTTAACCGCATCTTTGACCACATGTAGGTTTGTAGCAATATAACCGTCTTTGGACATAATAACACCTGAGCCGGTACTTGCAACCTGTCCTATACTTCCAAACGGATCATAATCAAAAAACCAGAAAGGGCTTGCAGTTCTTACTTCTGCTGTTGTTTTAATAAACACAACAGAAGGTGTAGTAACGGCAGACGCTTGCACAAAATCTGTCACATCCGAAGGCTTTGATGCACTTTGAAACGACACTTCGGATGATTTGAACTTATTTTCAGCAGAGCTTAACTCATCTGAAAAATTATAATAAGTCTTGTTTGTAATGCTGAACAACCATGCACCGCCAAAGCCAAATACAGCAGCGCCTAAGAGCAAAATAAGTTTCTGTTTCATGAGTTAGGCAAAATTAATAAATCTCAAAAAATCAATTGAAACTTTTGTTAAAATGCACGGAAATATTCACCAAATCAATTACTTCACAATTTCCGTTTCACCATATATCATCAATTCAGAGTTTTTGGGGTCGTTTGAGTATATGGTAATTCCGCGATATAATTTACCTTCCCTTTGCCCAATACTGTCAAAGGTCAATGTGAGTGTAACGGTTTCTCCCGGTGCAATTATTTCTTTTTCAATACTTCCTTTGAAACAATAACAAGCGTAGTGAATTTTTCTTATTTCTAAGTTTGTTTTTCCTTTATTGGTGATGATTATGGTCTTGGATGCTACACCTCCGATTTTTATTTTATCAAACTTAACAGAAGTTGTTTCTGCTTTGATTATCGGAGCGACTGCCAATTCTTTTTTGGAAAGTTTGGAGAAATCTTGTGTTTTTTTGCCCTTTACGTAAACAATTTTCTGACTCATTTGATAATCATTTGAAAGCAAAATCAGTCTGAAATTGAACTCACCCCAATATTCTGTCATATCTGCTTTGTTGACTTTGAGTGTCATCACAGCAGTATCACCGGAATTAAGATATTGCGGATAATCAACCTGGAATATTTTGGGCAAATCCTGAAATCCCAAGAACTGCACGCGGTTATAGCCGTCATTAGAAATCTTGATTTTGGCAACATATTCTTTGTCCTGTTTTATTTCACCAAAGTCAAATGTGGTTGAGTTCATGGAAGTATTTCCATACAAAATAGAGTATTTTCCCTTGACGGGTTTAGTAACAGAAATAACATCGCCTTTGATAGTAAGATGAACAGTAAAACCGGGATTATCGTTGAAAGTAACAGTAAGTGCTTTATCAAAATGACCGGGTCTTCCGCTTGGGTCAAATCTGGCAGTTAAAAAACCTTTCTCTCCGGGCTTAATTGAATCTTTATTGTAAACCGGTTCGGTACAACCGCAACTCACATTGACTTGACTGATGTATATGGGTTTATCCCATGTATTTGTAAAATAAAATTTAGTACTTATGACACCCCCTGATTCAAAAACTTCTCCAAAATTGTGTTCATATTCTTCAAATGAGAATGGCGATTTGACAACTTGTGCCGATACAACTTGACTAACCAAGAGAAAACTCAATAATGACAAGGTGCGGATAATTGCTGATTTCATATTTGCAAAGATGATATGGTTTTTGATTTAGTTGTCTTTACAAACAAAATTCTTACCAAAAATATGATGAAGTTAAAATAATGAGGGATAGAGTGCTATCTGAAATAAATTCCGGTCAATTCACGGTTGCAAGTAATTCTTGAATTGTGGCGATATTGGCAGGAGTCAACAATGTTTTGCCTGATTTAAGTTTAAGCAGAGTTTTGCCACCTGCCTCTTTTTCCAATTCAGAGATTTCTGCAATGGGTATGAGCTCCCAATGATTGTGCACAAATACGGGGAATTGCTGTATCGGTTTTGCAAACAGAAAACGAGCTAACTTGTACTGATTACGGGAAAAACCGGTATTCAAACGGGATGTAGAATTTGTAATTTCATGCACCAACTGGTCAACATCAATAGGTTTCATTAGCGTAGGAAATCCACAATAATTTAACACCCTGATTGAGTTTTCGTCAAATGCCGTGATAAAGATAATCTCAAAATCAAAGTCTCCAATTTCGTTCAGCAACTGATAAGAATCTCCTTCTCTCAGACTGATATCCAAAAATGCGAGATTAGGTTTAAAATCAATTATGGCTTTTTTTGCTCCTGCAATATCCTGACAGGTTTCTATGGCTTCAATATTCTCATAATAGAGTTCTATCAAGGCTTTGAGCACTTCTCTGCTCTTTTTTTCATCATCAACTATTAGTATGCGCATGGGTTAATATTCCTTCATAAATGGTATAAAGACTTGGACTAAAGTTCCGCTTGCATTTTCTTGGTTGTCAAACAAGTCTATGACATTAATGGTTAGTTTCTTGTACATATCTACATTGAGCAACTCTAATCTTTCTTTGATAGCTTTCATAGCAGTAGATTCATGTTTTTTTGTTCGGTTTGCATTGAGTTCTTTTGCTTTTGCACGTCCAATGCCATTGTCTTCAATTTCGCAATAAAAATGCGAAATCTCCTTCTTAACCCTGAGTGTAACTTTCTTTTCACCCTCTTTGTTCAGCAATCCATGTACAATTGAATTTTCGATAAAGGGCTGCAAAATCATTGAGGGTATCAGCATAGATTTGGGATTGATATCTTCAGCAATTTCTACCTTGTATTGAATTTCGCCTTCTATTCTGATATTTTCGAGATCAATATAGAGTTGCAACGATTCTAACTCTTCTGCAAGTGGAATAAAGTTGAGCCTTGAGTTTTGCAGAATTTTCCTCATCAAAGAGGAGAATTTAGTGAGATACGAATATGCAAGCTTGGGATTTTTGTTCAGAATATAATATTGAATGCTATTGATAGAATTGAAAATAAAGTGAGGGTTCATTTGAGAGCGCAAGGCTTTGAGTTCAATTTCGGTAACTTTTGTTTTAAATTCTTTGCGGATAATATTTACCCTATACACATATCCTCCGTAAAGGGCTAATAAAAGTGCTATCGCAATTAAGAGTATAAACCACCATGTGAGCCAAAATGGAGATAAGATGGTAAATGATTTAGTGGCAATATTGTTTGACCAAACACCGTCCTGACTTCTTGCACGAACTTTGAAGATATATTGTCCCGGACGCAAATCGGGATATTGAACAAATCTGCGATTACCTGCATTCACCCAATCTTGATCAATACCTTCGAGCATATAGCTGTAGGTAACCTTATCGGGATTCAGCAGTTCTATGCCAACAAATTCAAAGCTTATAAAGTTTTGTTTATGAGTTAACTGAAGATTATCTACCCACAAATTAGTTAACTGTCTTTCAAACACACTCATCTTGGTTAAATGAACAATGGGTGCACCACTATTTACAAGTATTTTTGAAGGATCAAATATGTTTAAACCTTCAATTCCACCAAACAAGAACAGTCCACTGCTTGAAGCGAGATAAGAAGCCTCATTAAACTCCAGACTTTGTATTTGCTCCGGTCTGTCAAAGCTACTCACACTTCCGGTTTGAGGGTTAATTTTTGCTATTCCCTTGTTGGAACTCACCCACCAATTGCCCTCTTTATCAATCAAAAGTCCATAAACAGCATCATTGGGTAGTCCATTAACTTCAGAAAATGTCGAAATTCTATTTTGTTTAATATCAAGAATATTAATTCCTCCACCAAAAGTTCCCAGTAGAAGTGTGTCTTTGCCCAATTTTTTTATAGACATGACATTATTATTCATATTTGAAAAACCCTTTGTAGCAGTAGAGTAACAACTCACAAACTCTCTCTTTTCAATATCAAATTCAAACAAACCCTGTCCGAACGAAGCAACCCAAACTAGGTTTGCAGACCTACCGGGTTTAATATCATATATAACCTGTGGTGGAAAGTCATTGGTTGTACACTCAAAACCGGAGTGTATTTCTTTAGTTTTTGGATTCCAAACCAACAAACCATCAGTAGTACCAATCAATAACAAACCTCTGTTGTCTTCATATATGGAACGAATGGGGTTATGCGTCATAACTCTACCATTTTCGTCTGTGGCAGGAGTAAATTTACGTTCTTTAGGAAAAAATTCAAACAACCCTTGTTCACCGGTTCCAACCCAATAACGCTCTTTAGAATCTTGAAATATCGCTCTAATACTATTGGAAGTTAAGCCATGTGAATTGTTCCGGTTAAAGGAAGTAAAGTTTTCGGAACTCGGGTCAAACAAGTTCAAACCACCTTCCAATGTTCCCAACCAGATTCGGTGTTGGCGGTCTTCATAAATAGGATAAACTTGCTTACTATGTGTACCTAATTTATCTGAGTTTGGACGATAAAATTTGAACTGTTGATTCAAGGGTAAATAAACTGAAATTCCACTAATAGTCCCTAACCATATATTACCTTCAGAATCCTCAAAAATATCATATATTGTGTTGTTTATCAGTGAAAAATGATCCGACAAGTCCCTTTTTAAAATCCAAGAACTACCCTCTTTGGTTATATTGACTAAGCCGTCAAAGGTTGTACCTATCCATAAATTACCTTTAGAATCAGGATACAATACGTTGATATGTGAAAATTCTTCATTGTCATTTTCCCCGAGTTTAATTTCTGTTTCTTTATTAGAATCTACTTTGAAAAGACCTGAATTTCCTGTTCCGGCATATAGACTGCCCTTAAACAGTGCTAAACAACTGACCGAATGTTGTTCTAAATTTCTATTAGGTAAAAAATGTGATTCTTTTGAATTATAATAGGCTATTCCTTGGTCAGTTCCGATTGCAAACAGATGCTCTCCTAACTTTAACACCGCTTGTGTATAGTCTGAGGGCAGTTGAGAATTTTTGGAAGTAATACGTTCATATTCACCTGATGATATATTAAGTTTTATAAGTCCACCACCCATAGTATAAGCAATTACATTTTGAGAGTCCACAAGACAGAATCCTCTGATTTCATAAGCATCTGATTGCTGTGTCCAAACCTTATAATGGTTAAACTTATTATATTTATTGTAATATCGGTCAATATATCCTGAATGGGTACCTATGAGCAAACTCCCGTCAGGCAAGGGAACCAGAGCGGTAATATAGTTATCGGAAGGCGAGTTATCTTTTCCATATTCATGTGGAATAGACTTAAATTCATAGCCATCATATCTATTAAGTTTGTCCGGAGTTGCAATCCATAAATAGCCGTCTTGGGTTTGTGTAATCTGCAAGATGGACGACATAGACAGCCCCTGTTCCATGGAAAAATTCCGAAACTTGATTGCAGGATATTTTATCTCTGACGTCTGAGCATGAATAAATTGAGGACAAAAGAGCAATACTGTATAAAGTAGAACACTTCTCATATTTTATTATACTTTGGATAAATTGGACAGAAACCCCTCTTTTTTTCTTTTGGATACATCCACGGAGTCACCATTACTCATAATCACATGACCACCATCTCCTCGCACATATTTTTTCATCTGGTTGAGATTAATCAAGTAGGATTTATGAACCCGATAAAAGCCCATGTCCCTCAATAATTCTTCAAACTCCTTGAGATTTTTTGACACTGTAATTCTGTCCGAATCCTTCATATAGAAATATGTATAAGCTCCATCGCCTTTGCAATAGATGATATCTTTTACCTTAACAAATAACAATCCATCAGAACTTGTTAAAGCAACTTGTCTGTCTTGTGAGCCATTCCACTTTTGCAAGAACACATCTGCATACCGTACTGAGCTTTCTTTTCTGCGTTTTTCTAATACTTTGTTCACAGCGACCTCGAGTTCTTCCACATTAAAGGGTTTGAGTAAGTAGTCAACGGCTTCTGTTTTGAATGCCTTTAGCGCATATTCCTCATGTCCTGAAATAAAAATGACATCAAATTCCTCATGCTTAAGTTCATCAATCAACTCAAAACCTGATTTCTCAGGAAATTCCACATCTAAAAATACCAAATCCGGCTGCAATTCTTTGATTAACTTGGTACCTTCTTCAATATTGGTTGCAAAAGCTTCTACCTTTACATCCGGGCAATAGTCTGCAAGCAATTTGCTCAACACTTCGCGTACATTTTGTTCATCATCAATAATAATAGTCTTTAGCATAAGCATTCATTTTAATGGTTGATTAATAAGGTATATTGGGTTTGTTTCTGTGTAATATTTTCTGTGTATTCAGATGCACATAGTTTCATTTTTTCTTTTAACAATCGGAATCTTCCTTGTTGTTCATCATTTCTTTCTTGTATGTCAAATGGCGGTAGCATCTGATTTATCAATACATTAAGTAATAGTTTGTTATTGCTATATTCAAAACTGATTGTCAATTTAACAGGTTTGAGGTTATTTTTGAGAGAAGCAGAAACAAGCAATTCCACAAATGGAATGCAGAGTAGCACGTGCAATACTTGATAGGGTGTATTGTTGTCAATACTGAAATCAAATAACTCTCCAAATCTGATTTTTTCCATTTGCAAATACTCGTCTAACAATTCCACCTCTTCTTTCACAGTCCACTCGGATAAGTCAACAAGTGAAATCACCTTTCGCAAAAATTTTGCATAAGCTGACAATCCATTGATTGCATCGCGTTTTTGGTCAAATGTAATACGGTTTTGAATCGCAGTCAGATAGTTGAACACCGCATGGGAACACACAATTGCATTTGCCAACTTGTGATTAATAATAATATGATGTTCATTATTCATCTATTCAAAGATAAAAAATAATAACTCACAAATAAAATCGAATCATAACAAACGGCATAAATTACTGACGAATGCAGGTTCTTAATTTACAAGCGGAACCGACAAGGCAATTCATAAAAGCATCATAAAAAGTAAAAGTAAAGTTTACATTTGCACTCAAACAAATCACAATGAAACGTACTCTTTTTATCCTAAGCTTAGTATCTACTTCTTTTTTCATCGCATGCAGCAATAATACCAATACAGTTGATGATGGAAAAATTCAGGAAAACGAACAAATTATTCAGGAATCCGAAGACGACCTTCTTAATCAAATAGAAGCAGACGAAGCGGATTCAACTTCAACAGACTCATCTGCCATCAAAAATGACGCGTCACAAACTAATAACCAAGATGTGATTGATTTCAACATTACAACCAAGAAGTAATAAATCTGAGATACACTCCAAAATTTATGATGAAGTTGCTTTTACCTCTGCTGTTTGTGTTCGGTTTATTTTTATCTGCAACTGCACAAAAAACACAGGGTTATGAAATATCCTTTGATGCCAATAAGAATGCAATCGGATTTGAAGTGCTTGACAGCAGTTTTAGGAACAAACAAGTTTTCTTCACGGGAGAAGACCATCGCTTCATAGAAAACAACAATGAAATCTCCTTGGCTTTTACCAAGTATTTACATCAGAAATTTGGAGTAAGACACCTACTGCTAGAACTTGGCTATACATGGGGCAAAATCCTGAATACTTATATCCAAACCGGTGACAGTGCTATTTTTGAGGTAATCAAAAAATCCTCTTATATATCTCATTATGATTATTTTAACCAATTATACTTTTATAATAAATCACTACCCGACAGTGAAAAAATCATCATTACCGGCATAGATGTAACCCGTGATTATACAGTATGCATGCACTATCTCAACTATCTGATTCCCCGCAAATCAACTCCTTCAGATGATATTATTGTAAGCGTAGAATCCATCAAAGCACTTTCAGAGTATCTGTATGATCAATCCCGTTCCGGTGACGGCTATAATAATTCAGTTTCATATTCATACTCCGCGAGTATTGATTCTATTATCGCCAACTTTCATCGATACGAAGACAGTTATAAAACTTTTCTTGACACTCAATATACCGAGTTTGCAAAAATTATCAAATGTCTTGAAGACAATGAGGTTTGGCGCAACTATGACAACAATAACATGATTCAGAAATTCATTTTCAGAGAACAATTCATGTTAAAAGAATTTGAGAAGCTATACAAGCAGTATCCTAATGACAAATTTTACGGACAATTCGGACGTTGTCATATCGGTCAAACCTCAGACGGAAACGAGTGTGAATGGTATAATTTCAGACCCATTGCAACTCGCATCAGTGAGCTAAACAACAACGAGTTAAAAGGCAAGATGATGACTTTAGCAATCATCTATACAGACGGACTTGCATACAAGGACAAACTCTCTGACCAAATCAATTCATTGATTGCGCAAACACCCAAAAACAGTATTTATATTTATCCTTACGAAAACAATGTAAGCCAAACAGACTCTGCGGATGTTGCCCCAAGCAAATACAACTATGTCATCATTGACAATAAATCCAAACTCCCGGTTTCTTATACAGATTCCGGACCTGTCTATACATGGAAAAATCTTGACAAGTACAAAACTCCTTACACCCTGATTGGGTATGGCAGAAACTTTGCAATGTTGCCTGAAGTTCAAAAAAAACCGCTCAACAATTTGAACCAAGCACTGGGCGCCAATCCACTATTTACGGACTTCAAGACCCCTATCATCAGCCAAACAATTTATATTGATTTTATTAATTTTAGCAAAAAATCGGGCAGAGGCTGGGGCATAGATTTTAGCAATGACCTTGCCCAAACCAGAGACATTGACAGTGTAACTACGCTTAGGTTCGGAGGTATGAGCGCCAACTTTCGCATGCACTATTTGAGGAAATTATTTTCTGTAAGCGAATTCGGACTGTGGTTGAACAGCAGTTTGCGCTTGGGTTATGACAGCAAATACCTGCAAATCCAATATCCCGACAAGAGTCGACCTGCGCTCTTGGGTTTTGACAATATTGCAACCGCCAAATTCAAGACAGCCTCTTTTAATGTGATTCCCACGCTTGGGCTTGCGGCCTTTGTTTTTAAGTCACTTATGATTGGGGCAGACTGTGGCTATAATTGGCAAACGGGCAAAACCTCATGGAAGCAAGGCGGAAACAGGGTGCAGGGACCCTCCCAAAAATGGAGTAGTGCCTTTTATTCATTAAAGATGGCTTTGATTTTTAACTAATTCAGATGTATTCAATCAAGAAACATATTCCCAATCTTTTTACACTTGGCAATCTTGCCTGCGGTTTTTTAGCTATCTTTTTCATTTTGAAAGGCTATTCGGTAGTGTGGGCATGTTGGTTAGTCCTGTTGGCAGGGGCATTAGATTTCTTTGACGGCTTTGTGGCACGGGCATTAAAGGTTTCAGGAGAACTCGGCAAACAGTTGGATTCGCTGGCAGACATGGTTACTTTTGGGGTTGTACCGGGTTTTCTCGCTTGGTATGTAGGCAAAAGCGACTCATGGCTGATGTTTGCTGCTGCCACTTTGATTCCATTATTTTCTGCGCTCAGATTAGCAAAATTCAATATTGACGAAAGACAACATGACACCTTTATTGGTGTGCCAACACCAATGAACACCTTTTTCTGGGTAGGAATAGTCTTTCTAACCAAGAATTACCCATTATTTGAAAATGTAGTATCAGCACCCAATGTTTTCTACTCACTTACAATTTTCACAGCACTCATGTTAGTTGCCAATATTCCGATGTTGGCATTGAAATTCAAGAATTTTGACAAAACTTTCTATCTCAAACTTTTTATCTTTTTCATTCCTGCCTTGGCTGCAGTCTTATTCATGGGTCTGGCTGCGTTAGCCCCCATATATTTCTATTACCTGATTTGCTCGATTGTATTTAAACTGACACTGCTGTAATCTGCTCCGTTTGCGGGCGGAGAGGATACATCCTCAATTTAAACCAGAGCTATAAAAGTGAGTAATAAAGTACTATGATAATATTGGGGTTTTATTACCAAATAACGTGGTATGGTATAATTGCATATATTTGCGATTCATAAATATTTTTTTATATGAAAACACCATGAAAAAACTATTACTAAGCACCATTGTAACGCTGTTTATCAGCCAAATAAACTACGGGCAAGGACAAACCTGCCCTTTCCCTGAATTTTGCAACCCACCTTGTGCGGCAATCTGCAACATTATCAACGACACAGACTGCGAGCTAAACTTTATTTGGGGTTACCAAGGAAGTCCTTGTGCAGACCAAGAATATCCTGCAGGGACTGTTGGTCCAAACAACGCCTATTTCACTCCACCCTTGCCATGGCAGGCTCCCTGCATGAAGTTTTGCGATGATCCTTGCGAGTGTCCAACTATGTTCAGGGTAATAGACCCTAATACAATGCAACCTGCTGACCCGTGGGGAGGTGCAATTTTCACTTGTTGTTGGAGTGGAACTTATTATGATATTTTTCATACCGGCTCTTGCACCACCCCCGTCCATGTAACCGTTACGGTAATAAATGGTTGTGTAACTTTCCATTTTCATTACTAAGTTTATATGAAAACGTTGTTCACATGGTTTCTTTTGTTCTTTGCAGGCGGGCTTTTGGCTCAACCTCCGCACAAAGAATTTAGCAACTGGATTTTTGCTAACAACCATGTTTTTCATTTTCCTGATAGTGTTTCCGACCCCATAATAAACAATGACCCTTCATTGGGATTGGATTACACGCTACTCAACAATAATATTCACTTTCCTATTACCACCTGTGTATCAGACTCCAATGGCAAGCTCTTGTTTTACACAAGCGATAGCGGTAAAATATGGAACAGGAATATGCAGCCCATGAAGGGGAGCGAGGTGATTGCTGCATACAGCGAGGCATTTAGAGTAGCGGTAAAGAAACCCAACAGCTCTCAATATTACTTAGGCAGTGTAAACAATCTGGTCGCTTCTATACCTTTATGGGAAGGCAAATCCTTTATTGTAGATATGTCATTGGACGGAGGGCTTGGCGGTGTAATTGTTGACAGCAGCACCTATTTTCCTTTCTTCTACGATTTTATCAACCACCCAAGCGGGCGATTTGTATGGCTTTTGCGGGGTGTTGCATCCCGCCCGGATTCTACTGTTTATCTATACGCTTACAAGCTTACTGAAAACGGAGTAGATACCGCTGCCAAGGTTGCTTCTCCGGTCATTTCTTATCCCAATAACGGTCTTGTTGGGTCTGCTATTAAGATAGATAACCTGGAAGGACTTAATTGCACTATTTCTCATGATGGAAAATTCCTGATAATCAACTGGGTTGGAATCCGCAATGCCCTGCCCGATGTTTACGGCAATCTTATCTACCCCGACAATCGTAGTTTGTTATTAGATTTTGATATAGAAACAGGCATTGCCTCCAATCCACGACAGATTTTAACACATTACTTCCCGGGATACTCTCAACCTCCTATTTCATCTATTGAGTTTTCACCCTCCTCCAATTTTTTTTATTGTTCATTCAATCTGTATGGACATCCTGAATTGGGGCTGTACCAATGCCCTGTTACCATAGACAAGGATACCTTTTTTACCCAAGCGTGTGTAAGAATTGACCATGACAGTTTTGACTACGACTTCTTTCCTAATTTCAGCGACATTAAACTTGCGTCCAACGGGAAAATGTATGTAACAAAATATACCACATACAAAGATGGCATAATCTATAACGACTCGGCTCTTTCCGTTATCCATAATCCCGATTTATACGGAAATTCTTGTAATTTCAAGTATTTGGACATTCCGCTTGCGGACAAGAATCTTTACTATCTACCCAACAAAGTGCTGCCGTCCTTGTATTTCCCGCAAATAAAAAGCGCGGGAGATTGCGAGGGAGATAGTATTTCGTTCCAGATGACATACTCAGACTACGATTCCATTGCATGGGATTGGGGGGACGGAAGCCGCACTGTTAGCGCATCGGATACCGTAAAACACGTGTATCATGCAGCAGGTAGTTATATTGTGTCAGCACGGCTCTACTTGGGCAACAAGCAGGATACAACCAGTTATCACAAAGAGATTGTTTCCATTACCCCCTTGCAGCTTGGCAAGGATACCCTGCTCTGTGCAGGCAGTACGCTCTTGCTCAACGCCCGGCACACAGACTATTCAACTTACCTTTGGAGCAATGACAGCACTACTTCGCAACTGCTCATAAGCGAGGAGGGAACATACCGCTTGGAGGTGGCTTCCGCCAAGCATTGCAAATCCTCAGATTCCATTTTTGTGGGCTTTGTCAACTGCGATATATCCTATCAAAACATCTGCCTGTCAGACAGTCTGTACGCTTCTTTTACCCACTCGGCTGATTCCATTGTTTGGGATTTTGGAGATAACACCACAAAACATTCTGTGGAGCAAACTACAAGCCACAAATACACGCAAGCGGGCAGCTACACCCTTAGCGCAACAATGTATTACAAGGGTGTCAGCATGAAGCGAGAAGCCTTGGTGGAAGTGTTTGCTTTGCCCGACCAGACTACATTGGAAATGCAGCCTGTTGCGGGCTGCGCCCCTCTTACAGTTGATTTCAAAATTAACACACAATACCCGCATGGATACAGTTATACGCTGGAATATGGAACAGACGATATGACAACAGGCGATGAAACCGGCACCATGCACCGCTACACTTATGCGCAAGCAGGAAAGTACATTCCTACGCTTAGCCTTGTAACAGACAAGGGCTGCAAAGCAGAGATACAGGGAGATACCGTTGCCATTTACCCAAAACCATCTGCCCGCTTTACTTTTCAACCCACTTCACCCAACATGGACAGTCCTTTTGTCAGCTTCCAAAATCTGAGCACAGGTGCAAGCAGTTTTATCTGGGAAATAGAGCCATTCGGTAAATTTACCTCTCAAGCCCCGCAAGTGGAATATACAGACACGGGATATTATACTGCTACGCTCATTGCCGTTTCAACATACGGTTGCTCCGACACCGCACAAACGGAAATATATATTCGCAACAATTACCGCGTGTTTCTTCCCAATGCCTTTTCGCCCAACGGTGACGGGCTGAACGACATTTTCAAACCCATAGTCAGAGGTTTTGACAAATTAGATTTCCGTATTTACAACCGGTGGGGAGAACTCATCTTTCATACCCTGAAAGATGAAGGTTGGGACGGAACGTATCAAGGGCAAGCTGTCCCAAGCGGGGTGTACTCCTTTACGCTTCAGGTACTCAGTATCTACGGAGAAATGCAATACTTCACCGGAGAGGTATCGGTTATGCGGTAGAAAAGCATGACTTGGAAGCACCGGATAACATTTGCATTGTCGTTAATATTGCAACTGCCCAAATACCTCCTACGCTTGCGGAATGTCTTGTTCGGGTTGTATGAGTGGTGCTCCGTTTGCGGGCGGAGAGAATTCTCTACCGCAGCAGTTGCACGGTATTCTTGGTTTCGTATTCTTTGCCTTCTTTGGTAGTGTATCGGAGGTAGAGCGTATAAACGCCCATAGGCGCAGGTATTCCTTCATACATACCATCCCAGCCTGAGTTATTGCCGGAAAAAACCTTCGCTCCCCAGCGGTTATATATTTCAAAACGGTAGCTACGGATGCCGAATGTGGTAATCCCCAACACATCGTTCAGCCCATCTCCGTTGGGGCTAAATGCGTTAGGAATATACAATAATGGGATGTAATCCAGACAAACTTCGTTGCTGTGCGACACAAGCTCTGTATGCCAAGGGTCGGTCAACAATATCCGATAACAACTCTGCAAAGAATCTTCCATCAAGAATGTAGGGTCCGACAATGTGCCTGAAATGGGTGTGTGAACAATTGTTTTCCAACCCTCTGAGGTTAGTTTCTGAAGGTTATATTCCAATTCACTGCCCGACCAAACAGTGTAATCTGTGAAGCGCAACTCGGCTGCCTCGTTGTTGCCGATTACCTTGCCGCTCAGCCATGCAGGGTGAGATTGATAACCCGTGATACCCTGTGTGCCACAACTGTCAACGCCCTGAACCGCATAATAATAGGGAAAAACCGGCTGACGAAGGTCGTGGTAAAAAGTATCGGTAGTTTCGGCAAGCATGCTCAGTCCGTCCGGAGTAACGCCTGCATAAACACGGTATTTGACTGCCGCAGTTTTGCCATGCCAACGGAGGCTTATGCCGGTGTGGCTCACATCGGACAACCACAGGTTGAATGTGTCTCTGATGGTCAATCCCACAGATACAGCTACAAAGGCTGAATCGGTTGTGATAATGCAACCGCTCTCCGCATACAACTTCTGAATGACTTTGTAAATCCCCGCTTGGGTAAACGTGTGTGTGAAACTGCTGGTATTTACCGATTGCCATTGCGCGATGTCGCCAAAATAATATTCCTTGTGATCTACTTTTGCCCAAGTGGTGTCGGTGATTGTAACCAACAAGGGCGCACAACCCTGAACGGGCGTAATGTCAAAGCCTCCTTTGGGTGCGTCTATCACACGGATATAGTCGGTCTTTTCTAACAGACTGTCGCAGTAGCCGTTGTCAAAGAGCAGACGAACGGTATAAACACCCGGTTGAGCGTATTCGTGTACCGGATTAATCTCGTTGCTTGTGGTGCCGTCTCCAAAATCCCACAAATAACGCTGTGGCTTGCTCGGGTTGACCGCAGCACTAAAGCTCTGATTGATAAAAGTAACCGGAAAATGCAGACAAACGGTGCTTTCCAATGCCCTGAAACGCGCTACCGGTTTCTTGGGAATACGGATGCGGATGGTGTCTATATACCATTCTGCATAGCCGCCCCCTTTCGGGCTTTGGGCAAAGAGCTGAACTGCATAGTTCCCGTCTCGGGTATAATGAAGTAGCGGTGGCTCAAACTGCTCATACACGCGCAAACTGTCTTGCTCATCCCGTATGTGCCATTTATATTTTGTGAAACCTATATCAGGCAAAGTGGTGTTCTGTATCTGAACCGTGGATGAACAACTGTAACTTACCGTCTGTTCCGTACGCAAAAATGTGTAATAGGGGGAAGAAGGACTTACAAAATAATTACTAAGTGTCAATGAGGAATCATTCATTTTAGGAATATAATTATGAATAACCTTATTCTCATAATTAGTCATCGCGTTTTGATTGTTTATTTTTGAGAACGTACAAAATCTCTCTACACCCAACTGTTCTGCAAACAACAGTAATATCTCGCCATGATTGTTAATATTATTACCATACAAATAATTACCAGAACTATAAGGAATAGATATCAGTTCGTGCATATCGTTGTCAACTTCAAAATTAATTTGAACTATACTTGTTTTTAGGCGTTTATAATATAGTGCTGACTTGGGAACAGAGAATGTAAACACTCTGTCATCATATTCTTCCCAGATACCATTTAAATATAAAATACTGTCGTTTAAAGAGAATATAGCACGAGAAACTCTGAAATAGTCCTTCTCTTTTGCTGTAGTATAGGGGTTAAACTTATGAAAATAGACCGATTTGAGGTGTGAGAATTTACCAGTATGTTTATCAAAATCAAGTATATAGATAATGCAATAGTGCTCAATTAATATATTAGTTCCATACAAGAGGGTTGTATAATTATAATCAAAGACTATTTGATTGCCACAATGATTGAGTTGAACAGGCATGCTTATATGATCCTTTGTTACATAATTTCCTATAAAACCTTGTTTTTGCAAAATGCTGTCGGGAGTAAACATAAAGGGTTTGAGAGGAAAAGAATCCATCAAAACCACATCTCCACCCGGCAGAGTTTTGTAGGAATAGAACCCCTGCGTTGTCCTGCTCACAAATACCGGCTGCCCCATGCTGTCTTTAGTGGCTGCGGTGCCTCGAACCACACTATGATAAGGAGGCAGCAGCCTATTTTTACCTTTGACGGGTATCTCATATCCTGTTGCACTTTGCTTATTTGCTACTATCTTGTTGTATGCCAAACCTCCCATTACGCCTTTACCTGTGTCAACCATATTCAACATCAAATAATTACTTGTGTCATAATGCATAAATGCATCACCGCCAAGATATCCTACCACCGAGTCTCCATTGTCTATGGCTTGATTTTCAGGATGTTTATATACCGTACAACCAAATAAATAGAATCTCGGATTTCCTTGCCAATCTGAGATTCCATATAATCCGAAACTTCCGAAATTACAATAACTCCTATCATTAATATCAAAAGGTATAAGTACATTACCATCCTTGTTAAACTTATATCCTTTTTTTGAGCCGACAATAAAATTATTGGTTTGTGCTGTTAATAACAGAGGAACTACAAGAAATAACAATAATACATAGTACCTGAATTTATCCACCGACACCATAGATGATGAATTTAGTGTTGGATCACAAACCTGTTGTACAAATGTTGTCCGTTGTCTAAGTCTATTTCCATAAAATAGACGGATTCTGTATAATTCTGAACATCCAACGATATGGCGCTCTTGTTACAGGAGTGCTCAAATACCAACGCGCCTAACAGATTATTTATGTTCATCTGCAATGTAATACCGTTAATTGTTAGAGTTGAATTATTCTTGACTGTGATTCCGTCTTCATAGCCGGTCGGTGGCGTGGAATTCCTAGCCGTGTTGCTGGTTACATTAATTTGCGCTCTTGCAGGAAAAGCGTAAAACATTGTTAAACAGATAGTTACCCCCCTCCATTTAACTAATGAGAAAGTGTTTTTGTCGATTTTTTGTAATAATTTTTTCATATCTTTTAGTTTTTAAGGTAAAGCAAAGTTAAAGCAATTTATTTTACAAAAACAATCATTTGTCTTTTTTACGAAACAGCATGTCAGCATGGAAGTTCAAATGTACGGAACATAAGGGTCTGCACAGTCACAACAGCCCAAACACCTCCTACACTTGAGGAATGTCTTGTTTGGGTTGCGTGAATGGAGCTCCGTTTGCGGGCGGAGAGAATTCGTCATCCTCCTCTATCTCAGTAGAGCGACTTACACTCAAAATAATACCAAAAGACACGCTTGTAAAGATGAGGGAAGTTCCTCCCATACTAATCAATGGAAGCGTTAAGCCTGTAACGGGAAAGAGTGCCTCCGCCACTGCCATATTAATAAGTGACTGAAACACCAGTGTAAAACTCAGCCCCACCGCGAGCAAGGCTCCAAATGCTCGTGGCGATCGCACAACCATCCGCAATGCCCGAAATAGAATCAGCAGATAGACTGCAATCAGTATAATGCCGCCCACCAATCCATACTCCTCTATGATGATAGCATAGATGAAGTCAGAATATGCCTGAGGCAAGGTGTTTTTTTGGATACTTCTGCCGGGACCTCTGCCTGTGATACCGCCATTTGCAATAGCAATCTTAGCCTGAATAGTCTGATAAGCATCTTTGTCGTCTCCGCCCAAAAAGTTTTCAAACCTGACTTTCCAAGTTTTGGCTCTGCCGGGCAGCATGTTGTCGGGTGCGTTCAGCAAAAACATTGCCCCTATGGATAATACCACTACAAATGAGCCTACCAATACCAGCAGATGCTTCATTCTTACATTTCCAATGAATAACAGAACCAGACAAGTAGTAAACAACACCAATGAAGTTGAAAGATTCTCGGGCATAATCAGAATACATGTCGTTCCAATTACACCCACCAACCACAAGAAGGGCTTCCATTCTTCTAACTTTTCTTGGTTTTTTGATAAATAGCGCGCAATATACATGACCAAAGACAAACGAGCAAGGTCAGAAGTCTGGAAACTAATGCCCACAAAAGGAATGGTCAATGTTCTTTTAGCTTCATTGATATCATTTCCTGCAAAGATGGTTACTACCAAAAGTATCATAGCAATCCAAATCAACCATTGTGAAATGCGCGAAAAATACCTAAAATCAATTTTGTGGAAGAAATACATGAGAACAAAGCCTATCACTAAAAAACCTCCGTGCTTAATCAAATAGTATTCGGTTTGTCCGCCTTGTTTGGCAAATGCCAACGTTCCTGTAGATGAATAGACTGCCACAAGCCCGGTAAACGACAGCACAATCACCGCAAACCACACAAATCTGTCGCCCTTAAAATATTGTTGAAACAGGTTGTTCATTTAGCTGAATAAAGTGAACAAACATATTGATTAACCCAATATATACACCTGAATTTTACACACGCTCAAACTCATAGTGTACTATAAAAGTCAATGCCGGCATATTGCTTTCTAATTTCTATAAATCTCTCTTGATTTGGGAGATGTGATACTATAAATAAATCTAAGATTCTTGCTTTCATTGGGTTTAAGTATAAATTTCCATTCAACTCTACCGCTAAAAGTATCAGGAATACCCCCTGACAACTCTTCAGTTTCTACTTTGATTTGCTCATCTTTAGAAATCGGAATCTGGTCAATTATCTTAATAGTTATGGTAGTAGATTGTGTATTGTTAACAGTAAACTCATAAGAAAAAGTCTGTTTTTGGGTTGAACCCAAGAAACTCTTTTTATTGAAATCATTGACAAGCTTTCTTTCTACCAAAATGCGCTTGTCACGACCAAAAGAAAATCTGAGAGAGTCGTCCTTTGCACTTGGGTTAAGAAATGCTTTACCCGTATAGTTATCACCATAGAACATGTTAGCAAATCCCGGCAGGATATTCAAGCGCTTCCAATCTGAGGCAATTCCGGTCAAAAAGACAGAACCATCTAATTTGGGTATTGCAAAATATTCGTAACGCATATTGAGTTCATAATCTTTCATGCTCACAATTCTGCCTTCTCCGTCATTTGGAATCGAGTATTGCAAAGGAATTTCGAACTCAAATGCAACTTCGTTCTCATTAAAAGTGGCATCTAAAGATGATTGTACCGGTTTGCTACCTCCTTCTCCATATCCCTCGTCATTCATTACCATAGGTGCACCTGCTGTCATGCTGTTTTTCATATAGAGCTTTCTGTCTGATGTATATATTTCTTTTACTGTTTTTGGTTTTGGTACAAATCCTACATATTCATTGTTCATCATAGGCAAATCAATTCCATATTGAGGGTTTGCAGAACTTAGAGTCAATTTTATATTATTCCATATTTCACCCGTATTTTGAGCTATTTCTGCTTTGTAGATTAAATGTGCTACGGATTGTGGTCCATCTGTTTTGATATCATAAAAAGGAATCCACCCTGCAACGCGAGCAAGGTATTTGAACTCAAAATTTGCAGTCATGGCATTTGCGGTGGAAATTATCACCCTTATTTCGCCTTTGGCTTTGGGTAGTCCTGCCAACTCTTTGTCTATCCTGTTGTTTAAATCTGCAAGGGATTTGCGAATATCATTGAGTTTCTTGGCATTGTTGTATTTTTCTGTCTGAATTTCAGTCAATCTTTTGCGATTTAACTCCAGTATTTTAAGTAATTCGGCACTGTTAACTCCGTTTTGTGTACTCGCAATCTTTTGATTTGAGTTGAGAATGTTCTCTTCTGTAGTCATAACACTGTTCTGAATTTCAATAGCTTTGATGAAATCATTGAGTAATGATATTGAATCACGCATCTTATTAATGAGCGTATTTTCTGCAATTGCTTTTTGTGTGTTCACAACATGCGAGACAGATAAAACATCTACCCCCTTGCTTGCCGCAAATTGAATGCTTGATGGTTCAATTTCGTCTGCAATATCGGAAAAAATCAATAGCGTTGTTCCCTTTGCAAGATTGGTTTTTGCAATTCTGACCACTTCGGCACCTTTAAAATAAACTTTAACAGATTTAACATCCGAACTGAGTCTTGTTTCACTTCCGAAACTTGATTGCAGAAAGCAAGCAATTGTTAGTAAAAACACCAATAATGTTTTTTTACTTGTTGAGAGGGGTTTAGATAGGTTTTTCATTTTGACTATATTTTTAAGTTTAATACGTATTCAAATCACAAAGTAAATCCCCCAAAAAAATTATATCAAATAAATTGTTGAAAATCATCTTTTTGCTTTGAGGAAAGTATGAGGAAAATTAAGCAGATTTTATACCAAAAAAACAAAAGTTATCCGTCATATTTGCCCTATGTTTTCAGCAGGTATAACCGATATAAAAAAACTCAAAGAGATAGCCACCCAAGTTAGGCGCGATATTGTCAGGATGGTTCATGCGGTTCAATCCGGACACCCCGGTGGCTCTCTGGGTTGTGCAGATTATTTGACCGCATTATATTTTAATATCTTGAACCATGACCAAAAAAATTTCACCATTGAAGGTCAGGGAGAGGATATTTTTATTTTGAGCAATGGTCATATAAGTCCGGTATTATATAGTGTTTTAGCACGTAATGGCTATTTTCCTATAAGTGAGCTTTCTACTTTCAGAAAGTTAAATTCAAGATTACAAGGGCATCCGGCTACTATGGAGCATTTACCCGGCATAAGAGTAGCAACAGGTTCGCTGGGACAGGGTTTGAGTTTTGCTACCGGCATTGCACTGCAAAAGAAATTGGATAAAGACCCAAGCTTGGTTTATGTTAATTTGGGTGACGGAGAATTGCAAGAAGGTCAAAATTGGGAAGCCATCATGTATGCTGCCCATAACCAAGTTGATAACCTTATTGCAACAGTTGATTTTAACAAACAGCAAATAGACGGTTCAACTGTGGACATCATGGGTTTCAACAATCTTCGAAATAAGTTTGAATCCTTTGGCTGGCTTGTGATGGAGATGGATGGAAATAATATGGAACAAATCTTGCAAATCATGAAAGAAGCAAAGTCAAAAGCAGGAATGCAAAAACCGATTGTAGTTTTGATGAAAACAGAAATGGGAGCAGGAGTGGACTTCATGATGGGTTCGCACAAATGGCATGGAATTCCACCCAGTGACCAACAGTTAGCAGATGCACTTGCTCAATTACCGGAAACCTTGGGTGATTACTAAAAAAAATATATGAATTCCATCTTCAAAAAAATCTCATTTTTCTGTCTATTAGCATTTTTGCAGAGCAATATTCCTTTATGGGGACAAGCTCAAACCAAAACCCCTAATACAAAGTCGCGCATACTCATCATTTTTGATGCTTCCGGAAGCATGAATGCACAATTTGGCAGCACAGATCGTATGACTGCTGCAAAAGAGATGCTGTACAAGCTGGTAGATAGCTTAGCGACTTTCCCCAATGTAGAACTTGCGTTGCGCGTTTATGGACATCAAACAGACTTGAAATTTAACGATTGTAATGACACTAAATTAGAAATTCCATTTGCCCCTTATAATCACGAATTGATAAAGAAGAAAGTTTCGACATTAAGACCCCGAGGATACACACCTATTGCACGTTCCTTAGGTCAAGCAGCTAATGACTTTCCTCAGGATAACAAAAGCGTTAGAAATATCATTATTCTCATCACGGATGGATTGGAAGAATGTGACGGAAACCCGTGTGAGGTAAGCCAGGAGTTACAAAAGAAAGGGATTTTCTTAAAACCATTTATTATAGGCGTTGGTTCCGACCCCGATGTATTCAGAAAGTTTTTCTCTTGTGCCGGCAACTACTATGATGCAAATTCAATGAACGAGTTTGAAACCGTTGTAGGTGTAGTGATTTCCCAAGCATTAAATGCCACAAGTTGTCAAATTAACTTGGTAGATGGAAACAAAAAACCATTAGAAACCAATGTAAACATGACCATTTATGATGCTGTAACCGGTGTTGAGCTCTATAACTATTACCATACCATGAATGCTTATGGCGTACCGGACACTTTGTTTTTAGACCCCATGCGCAGATATAATATTAGGGTACACACAATGCCCAATATATACAAGGAAAACATTTCTCTGATTCCCGGCAAACACAACATTATTGCATTAGACGCGGGACAAGGCACTCTAAAATTGGTGGTGGACGGTGTTACAAGATATGACAGATTACAAGCCATTATTAGGTTAAAAGGAGATATGACGACTGTAAATGCTCAAGATTTTAACACCTCCAAGAAATACCTCAATGGTGAATATGATATAGAAATTCTTTCGACACCTCCCATCTTTGTGAATGTTAAAATAACACAAGATAAAACTACCGAAATAAAAATCCCTCAACCGGGCAAATTAAATCTTACAAAAACAAAAGACTATGTAGCTGCAATATATAGAATCGAAGGAGGTAAAACCATTTGGGTTGCTGATATTGAGGATAAAAAAGTCAATCAAGTAATAGTCATGCAACCGGGCAACTATATTGTAATAGGAAGAGCAAGAAGTGAAACAAAAACTATTTATACATTCCAAAAAGAGTTTACTGTGTTTTCGGGCAGAGTAACAGATTTTACATTCTAACACACACATGAGTATCAGTACACAAATAACAGAAATGAAAGATACCCGTTCCGGATTTGGAGCGGGCTTATTAGAAGCGGGAAAACAAAATAAAGATATAGTGGCACTCTGTGCTGACCTCACCGGTTCTTTGAAAATGGATGCTTTTCAAAAGGAATTTCCAAACCGTTTTTTTCAGGTTGGAATAGCAGAAGCAAACATGATGGGAATAGCCGCAGGGCTGGCTTCCGGAGGCAAAATTCCTTTTACAGGTACTTTTGCAAATTTCTCTACCGGCAGGGTTTATGACCAAATCCGACAATCCATTGCCTATTCTGATAAGAATGTGAAAATATGTGCTTCTCATGCAGGACTCACTCTCGGAGAAGACGGTGCTACACATCAAATTTTGGAAGACATCGGGCTGATGAAAATGTTACCAGGCATGGTGGTTATCAATCCATGCGATTACAATCAAACAAAAGCCGCTACATTAGCAATTGCAAGCTATCGAGGACCTGTTTACCTTCGCTTTGGCAGACCAAAATGGCCTGTATTTACCGATGCTAACCAGAAGTTTGAAATAGGCAAAGCGTGGCAAATCCAACAGGGAGCTGATGTGAGTATATTTGCTACCGGACACATGGTTTGGGAAGCCATTTTAGCAGCAACAGAACTCCAAAAAGAAGGCATTTCTGCAGATTTAATTAATATTCATACAATAAAACCTCTTGATGAAGAATCAATCATCAATTCGGTTAAGAAAACCGGTTGTGCTGTGAGTGCGGAGGAACATAATAGAATTGGCGGGCTTGGTGATAGTATTGCCCAAACTCTTGCAAAACATTACCCTGCGCCACAAGAATATGTTGCTGTAAATGATAGCTTTGGTGAAAGCGGAACTCCGGAAGAATTGTTGGTGAAATATGGATTGACTGCAAAAGACATTTATAATGCTGCTAAGCGAACAATGCAAAGAAAGAGTTAACTGTAAAAACTATTGTATTTATTAGTCTCTTGTCTGAGACAAGCGCAATAAAGAGAAAAGCTTACGACATTGTAAAGCCCCTAATCTTACTCCAAGTAAACACTCAAATTTTGAGGATTTGAAGCATCGAAACAAATATGTTCCTGGAATGTAGTTGCCATAGAAATCCCTACATAATCTCCTTTAACAGGGAATTTTCTGTGGCTGCGCTGGGCAAGAAAACAAGTTTCAATACGTCTGGGGTCATTGGCTGCAATTACGACCAAAATATCCATTAATGTTTTGCCTGTATTTAATACATCATCAACTATAATAATAGTTTGGTTTCTGAGTTTATGCATATCTATACCCAGAATAACACCCTTATTGATAGAGATAGAAAAAAGCTCCGTTTTGATTTCGTTCAACTTGTTTACCTCTTCAGCGATTAATTTGGCTAAAAGCCCTCCACGTTCACCAATTCCTCCGAAATAAACCAATTTTTCATTTAGATTATTTTCTAAAATTTCATACGCAATCCTTTTAACCTTTTGTCGAATTTGCGCATCATTCAAGATGTAATCCCTCTTTTCCATTACTGTTGTGATGGTGCAAACATAATCAATATACAGATTAAATTTCCAAAATGATTTTGCATATTTGAAAAATACAACTATTTTTGCACTCCCTTTTCAGAGAACGAAAATGAAAAAAGACATTCACCCAAGCAGTTATAGACATGTAGTATTTAAAGACATGTCTTCAGATTATGAGTTTCTGACCAAGTCATGTGTTAACACAAAAGAAACCATCAAGTGGAAAGACGGCAACGAGTATCCATTGTTTAAGTTAGAGATTTCCGACAAATCACACCCTTTCTTTACAGGTAAACAAACCTTTATTGATACCGCTGGAAGGGTTGATAAATTTAATAAGCGTTACGCTAAGAAATAATTAAACCAAAAAAGATTATGCAAAAGGCTGTCGGGTTTCCTACAGCCTTTTTTTATTTTTGTAAAGCCTTGAGTCTGATTACTTATTCTGATTATGTTGAACTGAGAGAAAAAATATACTCATCCAGATTGTCTTTTTTTCTTGGCAAACTCTCTTTGAGTGCTCAAAAGAGAGTACAATCTCATTGGAATGCAGGAGAACTTCCGCCTAATAATTGGTGGAATATTCCACTTATCAGAAAAAGATGGAATGAAAAAATCACGGGCAGTAAGGATATATCCTACATCCAATATTTAGCAGACACCTATTTGTCCGAAAAAACGAATCTCAGTATGCTTTCTGTTGGATGTGGAACCGGAAGTCAGGAAATCGAATTCTTGAATACCCAAAAGTTTGCACACATAGATGCCATTGATATTGCACACAATAATATTGAATATGCACACACAAGAACGACCGACAACAAGCTCCGCTTCATTCACAACAGTTTTGAAAATTTTAAGACAGAAATCAAATATGATTTGATTTTGTTTCATTCTTCACTGCACCATTTGAACCGACTGGAAACCGTTATATTGCGAGTAAAAAGCATGTTGACTAAGGGCGGAATCCTTGTCATACATGAATATACAGGTCCTGACAGAATCAATTGGAATAGAGAGCAAGTAGAATGTGCCAATAACCTTCTTAAAACCATCCCTTTAGAAAAAAGGCGGTATTTGAGTGGAAAGATTAAGTCAAAGCAAACTGCTCCCGGCAAACTCAGAATGATTATTGCCGACCCTTCTGAGGCAGTCGAATCATCATCAATTCTTCCGCTATTGCAAACCCATTTGAAGACTTTGGAAATGAAAGGGTATGGTGGCAATGTTTTAGTTCCATTATTGAAAGGAATAAGCCATCATTTTATTGATGAAGATACAGAAAACACTCTCTTACTTGAAAAGTTTTTTAAAGATGAAGATTTGTTTTTAAAGAATTATCGGGACGATTATCATTTCGGAGTTTGGGCATAAAAAAAGGAGCAGTTGCATAATGCAACTGCTCCTTTAATCAAATATTTAAAACAGTTATTTCTCTAAAATAATTTTCTGAGTATAAATCTTGCCTTCGAACATTTTAATCTGAATCAAATAAACACCCGCAGCATGTCCTGTTAAGTCAACTGTAAACACGTTTTCCAATGAATTAAGTGTATTTGATAATACAACGGAACCCAAAGCATTAACAACAGTTACTGAGCTCAAAACAGATGAACCGGAATTTGCAAAGTTAATAACACCTGTAGTTGGATTTGGATACACATTGATACCTGCATTTGTCAATACATCTGACACATCAAGATTTGCAACGCTATGTCCCAATATCTTTTCACAACTACATCCTTCCGGAGAAGTAATTTTTAATTTTACATTAAACACAGCGTCTCTAGTAAACTGGTGAGTTGGGCTCTGTTCTGATGAGGTAGATCCATCTCCAAAGTCCCATGCGTATTGCACACCTGATTGTGAAATTGCTTTAAAATCAAACCCTCTATATCCGAATGTATAATTATGATTTGAGGTAAAATCACAAATGGGCGTAACTCCTGCTGAAATAGTTTTGGTAATCGAATCAGGGCAGGTTCCAAGCATTGATTTTGAAACCAAAGTAATTGAATAGTCCTTTGGTGCATTATTAGAATAGACATGCTTTGGTGCAAGTTCATTATTGTATATCTTTCCATCTCCCATAATCCATGTATATTTAGGTGTGCCGAATTTTACTACTGTGGTATTATAAATATCTATCATTTCACCAGAACATACCGACCCTTTCACAATAAAATCAGATTTAGGTTTGTGCACTGACTGAACTCTTATTGAAGCAGAGGACTTACAGCCATTTGAGAAAGTGGCAGTCAGGTTGACAGATTCGTAATCAGCGTATTTAAATATTACGGAAGGAGTGGCATCAGTATAGTTTACAAAATCAATATTCCATTTATAATCCACAGTTAACCCACCGGGTACGTCCACGTTGCTGTTAAAAATAGTTGGCAACCCTACACAAGCGTCAGAATTTGTTATGTTAATTATAGGAGATGGTTCAACTTTAACCAACTTAGTAATTGAATCAGTACAACCAAATTCGGATTTAGCAATCAATTTAACATTGGCATTACCAATATTTTTGAAACTATATAGGGGATCCTTATCGGTAGAAGAACCTTCACCGGCACCAAATTTCCATACACTTGACCAATTAGAGAAAGCAATTGTTGTTTTGTTGTCAAATTGGACTCCGTTACCCATACATTTCAGTGCAGGGAAATCAAAGTTGGGGACAGGTATTGCATAAGAAGTAACACCTTTTTGAAAAATGTCTATACACCCCTTATCTGATGTAACAGTCAATGTAACAATAAATCTTCCGGGGTTATTATAGATAGCCGTTCCATTGGTTGAAACACCTGTTTGCCCATCTCCATAATCCCATTCGGTTGTGGGCACTCCTACTATATTTGTAGATGTATTGGTAAGAGTAATCGGACTTCCGAAACATGCATCTGTATGAACAAATGTAGCGTTTGGAGTTGGGTTTATAGTGATAGATTTTGTTATAGTCTTTTCAAAACCAAAAGGCACAGTCCTTGTCCTTAATGTAATTTGATAAGTCCCCGCTGTATTATAAATAGGTGTTGGGTTAGTTTTTGAACTTACTTCTCCATTTCCAAAATCCCACTTATGAGACAAGTAACCTGATGACACAGTAGAAAGATTTTCGATTTCAACAATAGTGTGTTCGCAGGTTGTAGAATTGATTTGAAAATCAGGAGTACCATCATCTACAACAAGAACCTCCATTAGGATAGTAGAGTCACATAGAGTAGCAACATTTTCAAATCTCAATTCGTATATAATAGCCTTACCGTCATAGGATTTGTCAGGTATATTCAAAGTCCACTCACCACCGGTTACCATATTATGTGTGTAGGTTGTGGTAGAAGGTGGAAGCAAGTTACCTCCAATCTTTTCATAAGCTCTTGTATACACATTATAACCGGTTGGCATACCATAATCTCCATTTGCAAACCCGTTTGGCGCAGAGACCTTATACGTCCAGGTTTCTCCGGCAATTGATTTCCAAAACGGATGTTGTTCTGTAGGTGCAACTCCGGTTCCGGTAGTAACTTTTGTAAGCACACTACCACTTGGACTAACGTCTAAATAAGGTGAAGAGTATGTGAATGCATTATTAGACATCTGTTCATCTGTATTTAATATACTAATCTCTATAGTATTAATTCGCCCTCCCACGAGGTTTACGGCTCTATTCATTACTAAAGATTTGGATTCACCCGGGCTAAGATTATACGAGATTGTATCTAAATAAACTCTTGTGCCTCCATTAATTTTAATTTTAAAATAAATATCTCCGACAAAGGGAAAATTACCGGTATTTGTCACTTGCAAATCAATCGGATAATCTCTTCCACAGAAAGGTGCAGTGAAAGTGCTCGATGCCATTGTTACAGACAAATCTTTAATAGACACCAACCCTCCGGGATCTGTTCCTGTTGATTTTCTCACTCTCAAATCAGCATCATAAGGGATACTTGACAAATACGGAGTTTTATCATGAAGTGCAGCATTGGTGATATGTAAGTTAGAATAAGGGCGGCTATCATCTTGATAAGCAGGGTCTAAATTTCCGGAGTTTAAATCATAACCTGAAGTACTCCTCCAAGTTGCAATATCAGATATCATCGAACCTATATAATTTCCAAGGCTACTGCCTTTTGAGTATAAGTTATTATTATCAATTGTTACATTGGTCGTTGTAATGTTTGTACTGCCGAGATAAAATGCGGCTGCATTCCCTTCACTTGAAAACAAATTATTAAGCAAATCCACTCTTCCTTGTGAGGCTGAAGTAGTATATGCCCCTTGGAACCAAAATCCTGCTGAATTTGTATTATCACCTGAAGACACATTAACAGTATTATGATAAAACTGGGAATTAGATTGATTGGTAATATAAATCCCTCTGGTCAGTGTAGACAAAGATGGACCCGGACCGATATTTATCACATTATTAGATATTAAAAAATGCCAATCGACACTAGGGTAAGAAGTATTTACACCTAAATACTGGAGATACATTCCATACCCACCGTTGTTATAATAAATTTTATTCCCGTCAATAATAGTTCTGTTATCCTGTATAGGGCACATAATCCAATATAGGTACATGCCATTATAGTTGGTATAGCTTTTTGTTGAATATATTAGGTTTCTATAAAATTGAAGCCCCGCATAATAATACACCCTAATACCCATATAATATTGATCAATAAACTGACAGTTTTCCACTCTTAGATTCTGTGCAGATTGTCCGGCTCCATTACTACTTGAAGAATAAATGTATAACCCGTAAGAACCGTCTGTAAACTTGCAATTTTTAAAGCTCCAGAAATTAGATATGACATTAGGTTCTTCATAAACAATCGCATGATTCACTGATGTTGTAGCAGACTTATACCCTATAAATTCAACATTATCAAATGTAATATACTCATTGTTTTTAGGAAGATGCAGTATTCTGGCAAAAGAAGTATTTGTGTTTGTCATCTTCATATTCTTGAAAGTATAATAACTTGCATCTTGTCCAAACTCAAGCACAAAATTATTGGCAGCAGTAGTAGAATTAAATTGCAAAGTTTCTCCGTTGCCATTTATAGTAATTGTTTTAGAAGTACTGGAACCGGGTATTTTTTTAAGTATTAATTGTTCATTATACGGACCGGAAGCCGACACAACATTGACAGTAATGGCAGCCGAAATTCCATGACATGACAAAGAATCCGACAGGTTTGTAAAGCTTTGGAAGTTTTTGCGTGTTGCGGCAGAGCCTTTATCAATGGTATAGCTATCCGCTCCATAGGTGTTTTTAACAGTATTAACTTGTATAACATTGCTAGAGCTTGACAGCCCTGAGTTACTGCAAAGTAAAGATACTCTATACCATGTTGTAGCAGTTTGTGAAGTAGTCATATCTTCTCTCATCTCATTGCCAAATGTGCTCCAAGGACCGGAAGCACTGGATGTAGATTTTTGCCATTGCATTGTAATACCACAAGATAAAGTAGGTCCTGCCAATTTTAACGCAAAATTCTGACCTGAACATGCAAAACCTTGCGCACTGAGAGTTCCTGCTGTAGGTGTTCCGGAACATGCACCTGTACAATAGATTACTTCAATATAAGGAGGTGCTACAGAATTATAAGCTCCTTGTGCATTATAGTATGAATTATCACCTGAGGCATAGTTAAAACCTAATGAAATAAAATTACCCATTCTGCTTTGAACATAGGTATTCGCAGCCGCCCCGAGAGCATCCGAACCGGTATAATCATCTACTGTTGGAGCAGAAGTTCCATTATTTTTAGTAACCGGATTATTCCAACGATAAGTGCTTGTAAAAATAGCACCACCCGTGATTGCGTTCCAAATATTAGCTGCAACATCTGCTACAGGGTCAACTGTACCCATAGAATGAATATATACATATTTGTCATATTCCTGTCCGGGATAATAAGAAGCGCCATAATATTTAACCGACATAACAGTTGCGCCCGCAACGTTGGGGATGTTAAACTTAGCCCAAGCGGTATAGGTACTTCCAATATATAACATTCCATTGTTCTTTGCAGACGATGAACTTTGATAACCTGTCCAATAGGTTGCATTTGTTGGCTTTATAGTCCATATCGGGTCAAGAGCCAAAGGAAATACCCGAGCTTCTTCCCTCATCCAGTCTAAAGGAAAACCGGTTATAAGTTTAAGTGTATTTCCTTCTCTTTCAAAAGTGATATCTCCTTTGCATAGAAAATCTTCTTCTGATTTATAGTTTTTGGCAGCCCTAGAGTCCTCACGCATCATAGGTTGGGGAATACTTGCCATGATTTGCGTGCCTACATAGAAATTGATTGTGTTATCTTCTTTTACTGCTATCCAATTTTCAGGTATAGTTACGGTTTCCTCAATCATCAATTTTTGAAATTGAGAGGGGATTTGCTCTATAAAACTTCTGTCTCTGATAATCAAATCAAAGTTTCTACCCATATTATTTTGAGAATATTTGATGTCCAACGAAGGATAGATATCTGAATAAATAATATTTTGACCTTCAAGGTTAGCTACAACTGTTGCAGAAAGTTTGAAATTTTTTACTGAATTCTTGTTTTTACTGTTTGAAGCATAAACCTTCGTAACCATCTCTGTGATTTTATGCCCATCTTCTGTGATAGTAATAATGGGCTGTTGAGTAGGATTTGAAGAATAATAAGTTTGAAAACTATTACCCAAATTAGCATAGGGATAATCCATAAAAGTGCCGCTTTGATTTGGCAAAATGGTCAAATCAATGTCTTCCCATTTATTTCCTTTTTTATAGTGAATAGGACCGGCAAATGACATTAATTTAGCACTTCCATTGCCCAGCAATATAGTTTTTGTTGTTTGGGTTCTTTCAGATACAATCTCTGATTGACCGTTTAGGTCGGGATAGAGTTTGACTGAATATCCGGGTACATACCCAATATTGCTTGAAACTACTTGATTTGTTTGATTGCTCGTTTGAGCATTAGCAGGTCTAATTGCAATAAAAAATAGGATAGGAATGAATCCCATCATTACTTTTTGCGACCAATTGAAATTGTAAAAATTACTCATGATTCTATTAATATTTTAAATATACTTTTTAACCCATCGAATGTAGGTTTGTAAAAGACAGAAGATGAATAAGCAATTGTTACAATATACTAATCACGTGACAAAATAGACAATATATTCTCTCTAAATTTTTATCAAAACTGCCCCTAATTCCTTATATGTAAAGTAAGTACATGTATTCAAAATGATGAAAACACGGACATAATATTTACGACCGCAATTCAGACAATAACTAAAATAGAATAGATGACTCTGTCAACTATTAATCAAAAAGTAAGAAACCCGTTGATTTAACTTATTATAACCATATAAATAAGACTATACATGGTTTTCGGCATGGTAAGAAGATCTTACACGAGCACCACTTTCAACAATTTGAAAACCTCTGCGCAACCCCTCTTCTTTAAAATGTGCGAATTTATCAGGGGTAACATATTCTTTGACATCCAAATGCATTTTGGTCGGTTGCAAATATTGACCTAATGTGAGCACATCACAACCATGAGCCACTAAGTCATCCATAGCTTCATATACCTCTTCGGGGGTTTCTCCAAGCCCAAGCATAATTCCTGATTTTGTGCGGGCACCTCTATCCTTGGTTCTTCTGATTTGCTCGAGGCTTCGTTCATATTTTGCTTGCGGACGCACAATTCTATACAGCCTTTTGACTGTTTCCATGTTGTGAGAAACAACTTCGGGTTTTTCGTCAATAACTATATAGAGCAAATCCCACAGTGCTTTGAAATCGGGAATCAAGGTTTCAATTGTAGTGTTTGGGTTCAACCTTTTGACTTCTCTTATTGTTTCTGCCCAAACTGTTGCTCCTTTATCTTTAAGTTCATCTCGGTTTACTGATGTAATAACCGCATGTTTCACACCCATTTTTTGAATAGCTTCGGCTACTCTGATAGGTTCATCTCTATCATAGTGTGTGGGTTTGCCGGTTTGCACAGCGCAAAAAGCACAAGAGCGAGTGCAAACATTGCCCAAAATCATAAAAGTGGCAGTGCCTCTTCCCCAACACTCGGCAATATTGGGACATTTGCCCGACTCACATATAGTATGCAAGTTGTTGTCACGGGTTATTTGTTTGATTTTGGTATAGTTTTCCCCTGAAGGTATTCTAATTTTAAGCCAATCAGGTTTGATAATTCGGTCTTGTTTCTCGGTTTCTTTCACTTCGCTCATATCTCGAAATTTAGCACCGCAAAACTAATATAAAAAGCTGCAATAATATGGGGTTGTTTATGATCGTACATTATTTCCGGTCGAATAGGAAATGCGTCCAGCATAAAACCTCCTTCAATTCTATTAGGTGAATTCGAATAATTTCCAAACTCCATAATGAGACCTTGCTTCACAAAGAATGATGGAATCAATCGTGCACTTGTCAATCCTTTATCGTAATAACTGTGTGCCAAAATAATATTAGAGCGCTCATGAATACGAGGGTCGTATCGAACTGTTATAAAACCTTGTTCATTTTGACCGGGTGTGATATAGTCTATATATATAGGTATTTGAAGTGCAAAATTTATACCCGCAGTTGAGTTCCAAATTAATCCAATGGCATTCCTATCCGGTCTTTTTATCAGTGTAATTTCCTTACCATAAGCCGCTTTGATTTGCAATATCTGATTGATTTTACCGTATTTGAAAGTGCCGGGTTCAATATTAGAATTGGAACTTGTCATCCCAACATTTGAAATTCTTAACTCTTTATAATCTTTCAAACCAATTAAATTCAATTCATAATTGGTATTCATCCTGTTTTGGCTCTTTTCTCTAATTGCAAAGCCAATACCATTCCCTCTATTGCCGATATGCACATTAGTAGAAAGCATATAATTTTGTCCATATCCTTGCAACATCGAGCTAACAAGGACAAAAACGAAGACAAAGATTTTTTGAGTGTTCACGTAGGGTTGTGTGGTTTATCTTTACTTTTGAACTTTGAAGAGCAAAGGTAACCATATTTTATTTATGAAAACATCAACCGTTATATATAAAGGAGATTTGAGGTGTCAACTTACACACGAAAGATCAGCACAGAGTTTTATTACAGACGCACCACCTGATAATCAAGGGAAAGGTGAGGCATTTTCACCAACAGACTTACTATCTACTTCACTTGCCGCTTGTATGTTTACAATCATGGGGATTTATGCACGCAATAAAGGTATTTCCATTGAAGGAAGTGAAGCGATTGTTACAAAGAGGATGTCAGCAGAGGCACCTCGAAGAGTAGCCGGCATTGAAATCGAATTTACCATCAAACTCAAAGGCGGTGATGCACACACACAAGAAGCCCTGATAAGAAGCGCCAAAACTTGCCCGGTTGCGCTGAGCCTGTCGCCCGAAATTGAGCAAAAGATTAACTTTACATTTGTTTAATTAAGCAACTCTTGCTCCGCCATTGTATTCTATATATATTCACGCATCTCCTACTCTTACTAGGATTTGACCTATATTCGCAAGAAATCAAAATTGAGTTCAAAACAGATAACCCTCAGGTTACGCTTCAGCCAACTTATACAAATGAAAATGGTGTAACATTTTTTCTTGTGGACATTAAAGATAGTTTGAATAAATTGGGCTATCTGGAAGCCGGAGTGGACAGCATCAATAAAGAGGAAGCAAGGTGGTTAGTTTATTTCCATATTGGTAACAGAATCGAAAAAGTTCGTTTGATAGCGGACAACGAAATTGTTCAAATTTTAGAAAGTTTTGGAACAAAAACGAGTTTTTTAAATGAGAGCACATATACCACAGAGAACATCCTGTTCTTCTTTGACAAAATTACATCCTATTGGGAGAATCGGGGTTTCCCTTTTGTTTCAACCAGGCTTAATATTATTGATATTGAAAAAAACATTATTTCAGCCAAAATTATAGTGGACAAAGGGATGATGATTTATTTTGACTCCATAAACATCTCAGGTGATGCGAGAGTGTCTGCAAAATTTATTTCTGCGCTGACTCGAATCAAGCCCGGCAAACCCTATAATGAAAGTTTAGTTAAGGAACTGGATAAATTAATCCGCACACTGCCATTTGTAAAGCAAACACAAGCAAGCTCTATTATTTTTATTGGCAATAAGGCAAAACCCATGCTTTATTTGGAACACAAGAATAATGACTTTGTTGATGGTATCATTGGATTTGCCCCACCTGCTTCGGGAGGAACAACACGCAATCAAAAGTTGCTGATTACCGGAGAAATGAGAATCAAATTAGGCAATATGTTTCGAGGAGGGCAAAACTTAGACATCAATTTGCGCTTTTTCAATGAGCGTTCTCAGGAATTTCAACTCAAAACTGAGTTTCCCTATATTTTCGGTAGCAATATAGGAGTGGAGTTAGGAGGTAGTGGGCTGAAATTCGACACCTTATTTTCGCAAATACAAGGGAGAATCGGCTTTGTATATGCACTGAATGGCAAAGACAAGCTAAAATTCTTCTTTGAAAATCAAGGAACATCGCTCATATCAGTAGATACCAATCAGATTAAATCAATCCGGAAAATTCCAGAAAATCAATCTATGGCTATCCGAAACTATGGAATAGAGGCTACAAGCAACAGATTAGACTATAATTTTAATCCGAGAAAAGGATATAAAATAGAGGGTAGTTTCTTAGTGGGCACCAAATCCATCCGCAGAGACAACCGTATTAACTCATTGTCAATCAAAGCGCAAAATGGAGAGTATTACAATATTTACGATTCTATGCAGTTAAACTCATTGCATTATCGTTATCATTTTAATCTTGAGAAATATATAAAAATCGGCAGTTTGGGCACTTTTAAAACTGCCTTTCGCGGGGAAGGAATATTTTCCCAAACCATCTATTTTAATGAGTTAATACGTTTTGGCGGAGTGTATTCATTGAGAGGGTTCAACGAACAATCTCTTTTTGCAACAAACTATACGATGATGACAATAGAATACAGATATTTGCTGAGTCAAAACGCCAATTTATTTGCATTTTGGAATGGAGCATATTATGAGGATAAAAGCATTGCAAGGACAACGACAAAATCGGACTATCCATTCGGATTTGGCTTTGGGGCAAATTTGGACACAGGAGTTGGTATTCTTACATTGGCTTATGCCTTGGGCAGAGAAAACAACAATCCTATTCGGTTTCAGGCAGGTAAATTTCATTTTGGACTTATTGGTCTTTTCTAATATAAAATGAAAATAAAACAATGGCTCTTTATTCTGCTTAGCTTGATTTGCGTTTTGCCTTCAAAAGCACAAACAGACAGCCTTCATTCCAATATCATTATACAAGAAAATACAGATTCAATTGCGCTGGTTGCTGACAGCCTAAACATACAACCCATCACAAAACACAAACCGGTTATAAATAAAGATTCCATTCGAAATTGGAATACCGTTGATTCTGTTCGCATAAAAAATCCTTATTATTTCCATTCAACAACCAAACCCAATAGCACCCATCCCATCCCCAACACAGCACCCACCAACTACTCCTATTACTATTTACTATTCTTTCTTTTCGTGATAAGTATTATTCTATATTCGAGGATTGTACCCTATAAATTCAGATTAGAAAACAGCGCCTTTGTCAGTCGGGCAAGCATGTCAGAGATTCTGGCAAACAATTATGAGTGGTTAGATATTAATAAAGTCTTTACATTTTTCATCAGCTCACTTTTTTTTGCTCTCTTTATTATCGGCCCTTTACTCAACCAATATACCGTTATGCAATACTCGTATATAGTAGTATTCATAAGCTGTGTACTTTTCGTTTTAATATTCCTTCTTCTCAGTATTTTTCAAATCATCATTTCACATACGCTTGATTTCATTGAAATCATGTTCACATTTTCACGGACATCTCTCAATACCATATATATTCTCTCTTTAGTAGGCTTCCCTTGTGCTATCATTTCATTGTCACTTCTAAGAATAAATTTGTTTGAACAACATACTACTGTCGTGGCAATAATAGTAAGTCTCTATTTAATCAGAACCATCAAATCTTTATTCGCATGTTTGAGATTTGAACAACGGCAAATAATCTATTTAATTATTTATCTTTGCACCCTTGAAATTCCCATGCTGTTAATCAGCATAAAATGGATTAATAACAACATATAGATATGAGCGAAAACCCGTTGAAAGTAAAGACTATCTTGATTTCTCAACCTAAGCCGGAGAGTGATAAGACTATATATGATGATTTGATTACCAAATACAAAGTAAAAGTTGATTATCGTCCATTTATCCAAATTGACCCGGTCCCTGCAAAAGAATTAAGAAAAAAAAGTATCTCAATTCTTGACCATTCCGCTGTGATTTTGACAGCCAAAAACGGTGTTGACCATTTCTTCCGCATGTGCGATGAAATGAGGGTTAATCTACCCATCGAATTTAAGTATTTCTGCACCAATGAAGCCATTGCTAACTACATACAACACTATACAATGATGAGAAAGAGAAAGGTATTTTTCCCTAAGAAAAAAGGCGAAAATTTCTTTCTCAAATTATTAAACACTCATAAAAAAGAGAAGTTCCTATTTGCTTGTTCGGATATTCGCAAACCTACCATCCCTGAATATATGACAAAACAGGGCATTCAATTTACGGAAGCCATTATGTATTATACGGTTTCTGCGGATTTGTCAGACTTGGAAAACGTATTTTATGATATCATTGTGTTTTTTAGTCCTGCAGATATTAAGTCACTGTATGATAATTTTCCCGGATTCAAACAGAACAACACACGCATAGCTGCATTCGGACAAACCACATTACAAGCAATAGAGGAAGCGGGATTGAACTGCCAAATTCCTGCACCCACACCGGAAGCACCGAGTATTGTGAAGGCAATTGAAAACTATATAGAAGCCTTTGGCAAATAGGCTTCACACCAAATAAACTTTCTTAATCCATCTTTGTCAAGATAGAAAAACAGGTGAGTTGTATCATCCGGTTTCAATCTAAATTTACTTTCAATTTCATTTGCTTTAATTGGAAATCCTCTGGCACCAACGGATGCTTTTGTGATTGCATTTGTTTTCAGAAATGTTTTCAATGATTTTTCACTATAAAAGTATTGTCCTCTCAATTTAAAAACCCTACCGGCAAATTCAGCAGGAATTGTACTTGCAGTATAATAAGGAATGGCTTTAGAAACGGATTTTAATTGCTTTTTGTTTGCATAAGCATCTGCACAACCTGATTTGATAATGGCTTTGTCCGGTTCAAAAAAGAATGAATCGCATTCGGGTACAAGTATAGACTGTGCAAGCCGGTCATTTTCTTCAAATTCAATTTTTATTGCATCCCCTTTGCTATCAATACACAAACAAATGATTGAAGTTGTTGTGTGTTGTACTTGACTATGCAGGCTGCTCACTTCTTTTACCTCATTGCGAAGTGAGATAACAAAAACCGTTTGCAGGCTTTTAAATGTCTTTTTTAAATAATCAATATCAATAAGTGGAGAATGTTTAACCCACAACAGAGTAGAGATATTCAGAATTTGATTTTCCAATAAAATAGGATTAGGAGATGAGTTTTCAAGCGTAAAATTTCGTGTTCCTCCCACCCTTCTATCCGGGTCTAACATTACAAGGTCAAAATGCTGTTGATTTTGAACTAAAAATTGCTCTGCGTTTGTATTATGAAGCACAATGTTACCGGAACAAACAAATTTTGAAAAATTATATGTAGCCATTTTAAACAATGCTTTATCCGGCTCAATATAATGCACGTTCATACCGGCCGCTGCGAATGCAATAGTTTCAGCCCCCAAGCCACCGGTCAAATCACAAACATTTCCATTCTTTGACAGCTTGATTAACTTCACTTTTTCTTTTGCTACATAAAAAGATGTACTCTGTTCAATAGCTTTCTCTGTATAAAAACAGCCTTTTTCATAAAAATCCGGATGTTTTTTTTCTGCTTTTTTTCTGCATTTTATCTGCATTGCGAGCCAAGCTCTCTCCTGCACAGGAATATCACTATTTTGCAAAACAAATTTATTAGCATCTGAATTACAAGAACTTATAATGTCAATATACCGGTCAAATTCTGTTATTGAAATTTCCTCAAAAAAATGCATTACCTTTGTCCCCCTAAAATTTTTAGCATAAATGAAAAAGACATTTTCAACACTCTTACTTGTAGCAACTGCAATTATAATGCTTTCTGCGTGTGCGTCAAGAAAAGATCATTGCCCCAAAGTACATGAGGCAAGCATGCAAAAACCGCATTTGAATCATGAATAAAATTATTTTTGACAAACCGGAACAACTCCAAGCATTAAAGTCAAAAAAAGGTTTCTCGCTCATCTTCAAACACAGTACACGTTGCCCCATCAGCAAAATGGCGCTCAATAGAGTCGAAACAGACTCAGATTTGAACAACACAAGTTTGGATTACTATTATTTAGACCTGCTAAAGAATAGAGAGCTATCCAATGCTATTACTGATATGTTTTCTGTTATACATCAATCTCCACAAGTTATTGTGGTCAAAGATGGGGCTTGTGTGATGACGGCTTCCCATTCCGGCATTGTAGCATCTAAGATTATTGAATCTCTCAGTCTTTAAAGAAGGAGAGTTCTTAATTCTGATAAGTCAGTGATTTCATTGACTTGTGGTTTCATCGCACTATCAATTTTATGGGGATTAAACCAAACTGCCTCCCAACCTGCACCAAGCGCGCCCATCACGTCTAACTCAAGACTGTCGCCAATCATAATTGCTTGGCTATTCCTCAGCCCTGCCCTATTAAGTGATAATTCGAATATTTCCTTTTCAGGTTTCTTGTACCCTACTTCTTCTGAAATAATAACATCTTTGAAATAGCTTGACAAACCTGCATATTCGAGTTTCTTTCGTTGAACCTCCATAAAACCATTGGTTATAATATATAATGGATAGTTTTTTGACAAAGATTCAAGTATTTCTCTTGCTCCCGGCATCAAATTCGTACGGGTTGGACATTGTGCAAGAAAATGATTCCACATTGAATCAGGTCTGTATTCGGGTGCAATATCCAAATCATCCATCGCAAGTCGGAAACGCCTCTCGCGTAATGTCTGTTTGTCAATCAACCTTTGGTCATATAAACTCCAGAGTGCTTGGCTGTGTTTGCGAAAAGATTGCACAAAATCACTTGGCAAAGAGTCAGTTAGTTTACCAAAATTAAATTCATGAAACAATTCAACTAAGGTTTCATTGGCATTTTGTTCAAAATCCCACAACGTTCTGTCTAAGTCAAAAAAAATCGCTTTTACTTTACCTTGCAACATTTATTTGCTTGCAAAGCTACACAAGGAATTGCTATAAACATAAATCTAAAAACTGGCATCGATTTTTATTTTTAATAAAATATAGATATGGCAAAGTTTTTGATTTTACTTTGCATAAACTTATAAGACATGAAAATACTATTTACATTCATTATTGGTTTGTTCTCATTTCTTTCGCCTGATGAGCCGCTACCCACGGAGATGAACGGAGCCATAGAAAACATTTCTGATGCTTTCAAAAATGGCGATGCTCAAAAGTTAAGTGACTTTTTTGCATCCAGCATCGAAATCACTACTCCTACAGGCGAGGGGATGTATAGCAAAGCACAAGCCAAACAGATTATGCAAAAGTTTTTTAGTCAGAACAAAGCCGTAAACAATCAAATCATTCACAACGGCACCTCAAATACCGGTTCTAAGTTTGTTGTTTTCTCTTACAAAACAGACAAAGAAGAGTTCAGAATAACCGTTTTTCTCAAACAGATAGAATCTGATTTCCAAATTCAAGAAATCGAAATAGCCAAACAACTATGACCTTTGATAAGCTATGGAAGCATCCACAGGTCATCAGGCTCGTTGAACTCGGCTTACAAGAAGATTTTGGACAAACCCCTCACTCTTCACTCACAGCCATACCCAAAGGAACCAAAGGTGTAGCACAGATGATTGCCAAAAGCGATGGCATAGTTGCAGGCTTACCTTTAGCCAACACCATTTTTCAGCAAATAAATCCGAGCATTGAGGTAGAACAACTTGTTTCTGAAGGACAAAAAGTAATACGCGGAACCATTTTAATGAAAATTCAAGGCGAGTCCACGGATATTTTATCCGGAGAGCGTCTTATTCTCAATTTTATTCAAAGACTGAGCGGAATTGCCACAGTTGCCAACCATTATGCTGAACTTGCAAAACCTTATGGAGTGAAGATTTTGGACACTCGCAAAACCACTCCCGGAATGAGATTACTTGAAAAATATGCCGTAAAAGCAGGTGGGGCAGAAAATCACAGAATCGGATTGTTTGACATGATTATGCTCAAAGATAATCACATAGATTTTTGCGGAAGTATTACTCAAGCCATACATAAAACATTGGATTACCTGAAACAAAACAAGCTTCAACTAAAAATAGAAATAGAAACACGTAATTTGGATGAAGTAAAAGAAGCGTGCGCTGTTGGAAATATACATAGAATCATGCTTGACAATTTTAGCCCATCCCAAATTATTGAAGCACTCAAAATTATAGATAAGAGATTTGAAACAGAAGCTTCCGGAGGTATAACAGATGAACATCTGCTTGAATATCTCAAAACAGGAGTGGATTATATTTCGGTTGGGGCACTTACTCACTCTGTTAAAAGCATGGATATCAGTCTCAAAACAATTATTCAAAAATAATCTTGCTTTTCTCATTATAGAAACTAATTTTGTGGAACTTTATAAACAATAAGAGTTATGAAAAAAGTATTATTACTTATGATTCCTGCCCTTTTGATAGGCTTTGCAGGATGTAAAAAAGACAAAAAAGGTGATAGCAGCAATGGAAGTGGAACACCCACAGAAACAAAACCGGTTCAAAATGTGATGATGTTTTATTTTGGCGGTACTTGGTGTGGACCCTGTGGAGCCTATGGCAAACCTACCGTTCAAGCTGCAAAAAAATTGAATGACAGAGTACATGTTATCTCATGTCAGGTTAATGGTGCCGGTGGTGCCGTTGATCCATTTAACAACCAATCTGCCAATGGTCTTGCAGGTGTTTTTGGTGTAAGTGGCGTACCTACTTTATATATTGCTGATGGCATCGGAGGAATTACAGCTATTGGCGGGGGAACAAGTATGCAAAGTGCTGCAACCACTAAAATCAACGAGATTCTTGCTAAAACAAACCCTGCAGTATATGCAAAACCAAAAGTAAAAGTAAGCGGAACCAATGTAACCGTTGATATTGATGCCAAATTCTATGAAGACTTTGCAAACGAATACAGATTCGCAGTATATATCACTGAGAGCAGATTGTCAGCTACTCAATACCAAGATGGTAGAACAGAAGACAAAAACATGCATGATGATGTTTTGAGACTTACCCTAACTACCGACCCCGTTGGTGAAGTGATTGCATCTTCTGTTAAAAATGGCGATAAAATCTCTAAATCTTATACAGGCACCATAGATCCAAGTTGGAAAAAAGAGAACCTAAAAGCAGTTGTTGTTTTCTGGCGCAAAACCGGTGACAAACAAGTTACTTTTGTAAATGGTGAATACACAAAATTCTAAACTAATCATTTTATAAAACATAAAAGCCACTTTCCAAGAGTGGCTTTTATGTTTACAAATACACAATGAAAAAAACATTAATCATATTATCAATCATACTTAGCTCAATCTCATTTGCATCTGCACAAGAGGTTTATAGCTCAACCGACACCGTACGAATTCAAGGTCCAAACAAAGCAAATGACGATGATTTTGCTGATTTGGAACATGGATTTGTATTCAAAAATATCAATGCAATAACCCATTCGTTTAGATGGGTTAGGACTGTCAACAACCTGCCTTCCGCTGAATGGGAAAGTGCTGTTTGCGACATCAACCTCTGCTACCCTTCTGCTGTAGATAGCGCTGATTTTGAGATGGAGACAGGCGATAGCGGAATTTTCTACCCTCATTTCTATCCGGGCAAAGGAGTTGGAAATGCAGAAATGGTAATCGAAATCTTTAACATCGATAACAGAAATCAAAAAGTTACTGTTCACGTTTTTGCTACTGCATGGGATGCATATAACTCTGTATTATCCTTGTCGAACAATAGTAATTTTAAGCTATATCCCAATCCTACCAACAATCATACAATTGTTCGCATAGAAGGTTCACAAGACGGTATATGCTCTTTGAAAAACATGGAAGGCAAAACCTTAATTTTACAAAATATTACACAAAGTGATAGAGAAATCAACACACAAGCATTACCGCAAGGAGTTTATATTGTTGAATGGAATGACGGTAAATACATCAGAACTCAAAAATTAATAATCAATTAAATAAAAATCAACATGAAGAAATCATTACTTTCATTAGGATTTGCATTGATGCTGAGCATGGGCTATGTTCAAGCACAATACTACTACACCTTCTATAATGATGGTCAAAATCCTAAAGGGCTAAACTCAGATGGAGAAAACCCTTATCCTGCTCATGGTGCCGGCTGGACAACAGTTTGGGACGGAGATGGAACCGCCACTCCGGCTTATTCTACTGTGCAGTCCATTCCATTCGCTTTTCAATTCAATGGCAATCCGGTTAGCAAGTATGCTATTGGCAACTTTGGCGCAGTTACATTTTCTGATACAGTACCTACGATACTTCCTTCAGGATTTAGCAATTTAACACTTCCAAGTGCTGACATTGCCGACAATTCGGTTTGTGTTCTTGGAATCAAGCCTAAATCATCTGCGGGTGGACAAACAACATACAAAAGTGCTGCATTAACGAGAACTTATGGCAATGCACCTAACCGTCAACATTGGATATTTTTCAATTTTTATGGCGAAACTAATATTCAGAACGGTTGGACATATTGGGCAATCGTGTTAGAAGAAACCACAAACAATATTTACATTGTGGATATGAAAACACTGTGTGTGAATGCAAGCAGTCAACTTTGTACTAATAACGTTAAGTTGAGTGCAGGAATTCAAATTAATTCTTCTACTGCCTATTCAGTTGCCGCTTCGCCAAATTTGGGAGCTAATCAAACTACACAAAACATATTTACTTCCGAAGATAACAGCTACTATCAATTTGCACATGGAACTTTAGCAGAAAACTCCACCAGAGTGAAGGAAGTAATTTTCAATCCATATAATATTAAATCGGCAGGACCATTTACTATAAAAGCAACTATTCAAAACCACGGCTTAAAAGTGTTGGCATCTGTGGATGCTTCATATAGAGTGAATGGAGGAAGTTGGACTACTGCAACCGTTAATACACCAAACGTGGCTGTCAACGGATATTACGAACTTTCTCACCCTATCCAATGGATTCCGGCTGCAGAAGGAACTTACGTTATTGACTTTCAGGTTAAAAAGCCAAATGGCGGTGACGACCCCATTGTTGATGACGACATGGCATCTATAACCATTCAAGTGCTGGATACATTTATCAACCGTAGAATTTTGATTGAAAGTTTTACTTCTTCGACATGCGGACCTTGTAATGCCGGTAACAGACAGATTATGTCAATCACCAATACTTTGCCTGAAGACAGATTTGTTTATTTAAAATATCAGTACAGTTTCCCTGGTACGGGCGACCCATACTATACAACCGAAAATGGCACACGAGGAGGATACTACGGTGGCGTTAATTCTATTCCTGCCACGATGATAGATGGAAACCCAAGATTTAACCCCGGAAGTGCTACCCTTCCCATGATTCAAAACTACATGAATACCCCGTCATTTGTGAGTATCGATGCCAATGCTTATATGGCATGGAAGGATAACTTCAATTTTGATATTAAAATAACTCCTTACAGCGATTTACCTGCGGGCATTAAACTTCATGTAGCTATTGTGGAGACCATCACCTATAAAAATATTAAAACTAATGGTGAAACAGAGTTTCATAATGTTTTGAAAAAATTTGCTTATGGGGCTGGCGGCAAAGTGCTCCCTGCTATTTCAAAAGGCACTATCCACAATGAACACGGGAACTATCAATTTCATGGAAATTACCGTTTACCTGCAAATGCTCAAGCAGGTAATATTATTAACTGGGCTACCGAACATTCTATTGAAAACCACTGGAATTTGGCTGTTATTGTATTCCTGCAAGACGATAATACCAAAGAGATACTTCAATCTCAATTTGCACGTGTTAATATGAAAACATCTGTTAATCAAACTGAACTACAACAATCTTTGATTATCTATCCTAACCCTGCGGATGATATGTTTATCATTAATTTTGATAAAGCAGACAATGCTGAGGTTATGGTTAGAAATATCCAAGGACAGGTTGTGAGTCAAAACAAGTTTAATTTCAATGGCGGTTCCAGCTCATATTTAGTGGATACCAAAGAGTTTGCAAATGGTGTATATACTGTAACAGTAACCTCAGATGGAGCCAGTGTTACTCAAAAAATAATCGTTAATCACTAATCATAAATTATTAATTTAAAAAAAGCCGCCTACGAGCGGCTTTTTTTGTTCATGGAAATATATAGCATCGTCAAATATTTTTTCAAACAATATTTGCGATAGCTTACCTTCGCACATAGATATTTAAACAATATAAAATTATGACAATAATTATTTTATTAGTGGTAGTTGGGATTTTGGTACTCTTTGTTATCAGTATCTACAACCGTCTTGTAAAACTAAAACTCCGCAGAGAAAATGCTTTTGCCGACATTGACGTTCAGCTAAAACAAAGACACGACCTGATTCCTCAACTTATCAATACTGTCAAGGGCTATATGAAACATGAAGAAGGTGTATTGACCAAAATTACTGATGCCCGTTCGCGTGCCATAAAAGCCGGCAGTATCAATGATAAAATAGCGGCAGAAAATGAACTCACACAAGCAATGAACGGATTGAACATTCAGGTCGAAGCCTATCCCGATCTCAAAGCCAACCAGAATTTTATGAATTTGCAAATGGAGATTTCGGATATTGAGAACAAATTAGCCGCAGTTAGAAGATTCTTCAACTCTGCTACACGAGAACTTAACACCGCCATTCAAGTGTTCCCAAACAACATATTAGCCGGGATGTTTGGGTTTACATCTCAACCTATGTTTGATGTAGGTGAAGAAAACAGAGCAACTTTAGATAAAGCTCCTGAAATCAGTTTCTAAGGTTCGTGTTATGGCTGCTTATGTAGGTATTCAATCTCAAATTTCGAGAAACAACCGAATGTCGGTCTTGTATCTGATTGCATTTCCTATACTCATTTTGATACCAATTTGGGGAACCATATATTACTACCTCGCTTTTGAGCAGAGATATGCTGATAAACTTGCTGCTTTGTACGAAACAAACAGAGAATTCTTAATCATTCTTCCCTTCGTTTTACTTGCAATAGCAATATGGTTTTTGATAGCTTACTTTGGCAATACCGCTATCATTAATGCAGGAACCGGTGCACAAAGTTTGAGCAGAAAAGAAAACCCAAGAGTGTATAACCTTACAGAAAACCTTTGTATGAGTGTAGGAATGCAGATGCCAAAGTTGCAAATGATTGACAGCCCAGCTCTTAATGCTTTTGCCAGTGGTATCAACGAGAGAACCTACACCGTAACACTCACCAAAGGTATTATGGACACTTTAGACGACAAAGAATTGGAGGGAGTAATAGCGCACGAACTTTCTCATATCAGAAACCGCGATGTACGTTTGTTAATTATTTCCATTGTTTTTGTGGGAATATTGGCTGTACTTGCAAGAGTGATTTTACGAAATATAATGTATGGTACAGGGAGAAGAAGGAATAAAGATGATGGCAAAGGCGGTGGAGGTGCTGTCATTATTGTAGCATTATTACTTGTGCTATTAGCCTATTTTTTCTCAATGCTTTTCAAATTCGGATTGTCACGCAAGAGAGAATATATGGCGGATGCCGGTGCTGCCGACATGACGAAAAACCCTTTTGCATTAGCATCTGCTCTAAGAAAGATTTCGGGCAATAACAACCTTGAGTCTGTGAATAGTGAAATGAAACAGCTTTTTATAGCGAATAATGTGCAAGACAACTCATTCTCAATGGGATTGAAGAATCTGTTTGCGACACACCCACCCATAGAAAAGAGAATTGAAGTATTAGAGAATTTTTAAAAGAATGTTGAAAATAGGTATAATAAAAGAATGGAAACAGCCGGCAGACAAAAGAGCTGTATTGACACCACATCAATGTAAGCAATTGATGATTGACCATCCTGAAATTATAGTCAAAGTAGAAAGTTCCAATGATCGAACTTTTGAAGATAAACAATACGGTGAATCCGGCATAGAAGTAACCAATGACATTTCTGATTGCGATATTTTGTTAGGAGTTAAAGAAGTACCTCCCGACAAATTGCTTCCAAACAAAACCTATTTCTTTTTTTCTCATACAATCAAAAAACAGCCTTATAATCAAAAACTCATGAGGGCATTGATTGATAAAAAAATACGCATGATTGACTTTGAAACTTTGACCGAATCCAATGGAAAGCGTATCATAGGTTTTGGCAATTTTGCAGGCAAAGTCGGGGCTTATAACGGACTGCTTACTTGGGGCAAGAAGTATAAAACCTTTAATCTAACCTCAGCACACAAAATTAACTCTTACAAAGGCATAGTTGAAGAAGCCAAAAACAAACTCAAAGGCAATATCCGCATTGTATTAACCGGCACCGGTAGAGTTGGCGGTGGTGCTTTAAAATTCTTGAACGATGTTGGTATTAAGGAGTTGGCATTTAAAGACTTTCTTACAACCAAACAAAAAGGAATCTACTTTACACATTTGGGTAGCAAGCATCTTTTTAGACGCAAAACAAATGGCGGGTTTAACAAAGAAGAGTTTCATTCACACCCAGACCAATATGAATCAGCCTTTGGAGCCTATATCCCAAAAACTGATTTGCTCATTAACGGAATTTTCTGGAACGAGCGTATTCCAAGACTTTTTGAGAAAACTGATATTGGCAATCAAGATTTCAAAATATCTGTTATAGCCGATGTGTCTTGTGATATAGAAGGTTCTGTTCCAATAACATACAAAGCTGTTGACATTTTCAATCCTGTCTTTGGAGTTGATAGAAAAAATTTTAGCGAAACAGAGGCATTTTTACCAGACACCATAGACATGATGACGGTAACCAATCTTCCAACCGAATTACCTAAGGATGCATCATTATATTTTGGGCGAACCTTTATTCAACGCATTATTCCTGAAATACTCAAGGCAGAAAAAAGTGAAACACTTGACAGAGCCACAATTTGCAATAAAGGAAAATTAAATAAAAAATATGAATACCTGAAAGATTATGCAGGGTTATAATTTAATACCCAAGACTGTTTAATTGCTTTGAGTCTCATCGAAAAGTTTTAAGAAACGCATACAAAACTCTTCTTAAAACCAATTACAATCACTACTTTTGCACCCCTTTTATGAAAGCCCTCAGAAACATTGCAATTATTGCACACGTTGACCATGGTAAAACTACTTTGGTTGACAAAATCTTACACCAAACACTCATTTTCAGAAAAGATGAAGAAAAAGGTAATTTGATTCTTGACAACAATGACCTTGAGCGCGAACGCGGTATCACCATCTTTTCAAAAAATGTAGCAGTAGAATACAAAGGTTTTAAAATCAATGTTATAGACACTCCCGGTCACGCGGATTTCGGTGGAGAAGTGGAACGTGTACTCAAAATGGCTGACGGTGTACTTCTGCTAGTGGATGCTTTTGAAGGACCTATGCCTCAAACTCGTTTTGTATTGAACAAAGCCTTAGAATTAGGACTCAAGCCAATAGTCATAGTCAACAAAGTGGACAAGCCTAATTGCACTCCTGACAGGGTGAATGATGCTGTATTTGATTTGATGTTTAACCTCAATGCTACTGAATGGCAATTAGATTATAAAACTGTCTATGGCTCTGCAAAACAAGGGTGGTACGGACCTGATTGGAAAACGCCAAGCAAAGACATAAGTTACTTGTTAGACACCATTCTGGAACAGATTCCTGAACCCAAAACAGAAAAAGGAGATTTGCAAATGCAAATTACATCATTGGACTATTCCAATTATTTAGGCAGGATTGCTGTTGGCAAAATTAAACGTGGAAGCATCAAAGAAAACCAACCCATTGCATTGATTAACAGAGAAGGTATAATCAAGAAAAGTAGAATAAAAGAATTATACACCTTTGAAGGATTAGGCAAGAAGAAAGTGGAACAAGTAGAAGCCGGTGATATTTGTGCAATAGTAGGACTTGAAGATTTCCAAATCGGAGATACCGTAGCAGACGCCAACAATCCCGAAGCATTATCCAACATCATGATTGACGAACCAACCATGAGTATGTTGTTTACAATTAACAACTCTCCATTCTTTGGCAAAGACGGCAAATACGTTACCAGCAGACATTTGCGCGACCGATTGATGAAAGAAACAGAAAAGAATCTTGCACTCAAAGTAATGGATACAGAGAGTCCTGACAGTTTATTGGTTTTTGGACGGGGTATTTTGCACTTATCGGTTTTGATTGAAACAATGCGTAGAGAAAGCTATGAAATCCAAGTAGGACAACCCAAAGTAATAACTAAAGAAATTGACGGAGTAAAACATGAACCTATTGAGACTTTAGTGGTGGATGTACCTGAGCACCTATCCGGCAAAATAGTAGAGTTAGCAACACAACGTAAAGGCGAGATGTTAGTGATGGAACCACGTGGTGACATGCAACATTTAGAATTTGTTATTCCGTCTCGCGGACTCATCGGGCTGAGAAGTCAAATGTTAACTGCTTCACAAGGTGAGGCTATTATGACACATCGTTTTTCTGAATATCAACCATGGAAGGGTAACATCCCGGGAAGACAGAACGGTTCTCTTGTGAGCATGGAAACCGGCCCGGCAACATCTTACTCCATCGACAAATTGCTCGATAGAGGAATTTTCTTTGTGGAATCAGGAGAAGAAATTTATGAAGGACAAATTGTTGGCGAAAACTCTCGTCAAGATGATATTGTAGTCAATATAGTTAAAGCAAAACAGTTAACCAACTTCCGTGCAGCCGGCAAAGACGATGCTGCAAACAAAACACCAAAAAGACAATTTTCTTTAGAAGAAGCATTGGAATATATCAAAGAGGACGAATTGGTGGAAATTACTCCAAAAGCAATCCGACTAAGAAAAATTTATCTGAAAGAACACGAGCGCAAACGCAATAAACAAGCAAACTAATGGGTAGTATGCATCAAGGATTTATTCCATTTTGCATATAACTTATCTTTCTTTTATACTTTTGTAAGCCGATTTTAATATCAAAATCATGATTAAGAAAATTTTAAAAATTTCAGGAATTGTTATTCTTGTTTTTGTTCTGTTTTTGCTGCTTGCGCCCTTTATTTTCAAAGGAAAGATAATACGCAAGATAAAAGAAGTTGCGAATGAGAATGTGCAGGCAACCATTGATTTCAACGAAGATATTTCATTGTCTTTGATTCGTAGTTTTCCTAATTTCTCATTAGGTTTAAAAGACGTATCTGTAATAGGAAAAAATGACTTTGAAGGAGACACTCTTTTTTATGCAGAAAATCTAAAAACAATCATTGATATAAAATCAGTCATTGGAGGCGATAAGTTAAACCTCAAAAAAATTACAATTGACAAACCCGTTGTTAATCTTTTGATTAACAAAGACGGCAAAGCTAATTGGGATATAGTTACGGAAGATTCAACCCAAACCAAAGAAGAAGAAGCAGAGTCTGATTTTTCTATGGAAATCAAAGCGCTTGATATCAACGGTGGTAAAGTTTTCTATTATGACAAAGAACTTGATTTTTCACTGTTACTCAATGGATTCGACCATCATTTGGAAGGTGATTTTTCACTCGATAATTTCCTGATGAAAACCAAATCTGAAGTACAACAGATTACCATGACCTACGAAGGTGTGCCTTTCTTAAACAAAGTTCATTCAAATATCTTGGCAGATTTAAACATGGATTTAAAAAATTTCAAATTTGAATTTGCACAAAACAGCATCACACTCAATGACCTTGAAACCAAGTTGAATGGATGGATTAAACTCAATGATAATGACATTGATTTTGACCTCACTTTTGGCGCATTAAAAAATGATTTCAAACACTTTATATCTCTGATTCCTGCAATATATTCCAAAGACTTTGCATCACTCAAAACGAGTGGAAAAATGGAATTTACCGGCTTTTTCAAAGGCAAAATGACCGATGACTTGATGCCCGGATATGGCATCAATCTATCAATTGACAACGGCTATTTCAAATATCCCGACTTCCCGGCAGCTTTAGAAAATGTGCAGGTGAAATTAAATGTAGAAAACAAAACCGGTCTGGACCCTGACTTTATACTGGATCTGTCAAAACTCAGTCTGTCAATGGAAAAGAATCCATTTGAACTCAAACTGTACTTGAAAAACATGGCAAACCCTCATGTAAACGGAGCCATGAAAGGGAAACTGGATTTGGCAAGTGTGTCACGACTTGTTCCATTGGATGATATGCAAATTTCCGGTTTACTCAATGCTGATATGTCATTCAAAGGATTAATTTCAAAGTTGGAAAGTGGCAGTTATGATGATATTGATGCTCAAGGCAGCATAGATATTAGTAACATGTTTTACAAAAGCAGTGATTTTCCAGAAGGTGTTAACCTTGACAAGTTCAATTTGAATTTTACACCTCAAGTAGTAAAAATGCCAGCATGTCAAGGCAAAATAGGCGTAACAGATTTCAATGCAAATGGTCAATTAAGTAACTTTTTTGCCTATGCACTTTCTGACGGAATTATTAAAGGCAATTTGAATTTTACTTCTAATTACTTCAATGCCAACCAATTTATGACGGATGACGAAACAGCCAATACCAGTACTCAGACCAAAGACACGTCATCGTTTGGCTCTATCGAAATCCCCGACAATATTGACTTCAACATGAATGTACTTGTCAAAAAACTCAAGTACGATAATATGGATATTGACAATCTCAAAGGCGATTTAACTGTAAAAGAAAGTAAGATTTTCTTCAAAGATGCAGGAATGCAGATGATAGGGGGCACTATGGTAATGAATGGAATTTTTGATGGTCAAAATCCCAAAATGCCTTTTACGGATATTGACTTGAAAATGACTCACTTTGACATTCCAAAAGCATTCGGATATTTTGATATGATTAAAAAATACGCTCCTTTTACTGAAAAGATGACAGGGTTATTTTCAATGTCCCTGGATATGAAATCCAATTTGGATGAAGGAATGAATTTGGTATATCCATCGCTCACAGGAAGTGGTACAATTAGTTTATCTAATGCAAGTTTATCTAATCTGAAAGTGATGAACATTCTTGCAGACCAACTGAAATTAGAAAAATTTCGTACGCTGGAACTAAAAGATCAAAAATTGACTTTCAGAATAGATAATGGTAAATTCCTGATGGATTCAATCATGGTTCCATTATGGCAAAACAGTAAACTCAAATTAGGCGGATATTCAACCATTGAACAAGGGTTGAACTACGTTGGCTTTATTAGTATTCCACGAAAAGACCTCGGGGTTGGAAACTCTGCTTTTGATAAATTATTAGGTGAGGCAAAAAAGAAAGGATTAAACCTTGAAGCAGATGAAATGATAAACATAGCTTTGAGTATTACCGGTGACTTTACTAAACCCATTGTTAAACTTGATTTACGCGAAACTGTGGAAGGATTAGGCAAGAACTTAGTTAATCAAGCAAAAGACCAAGTAAAACAAAAGGTTACTGAAAAAGTTGAGGATGTAAAAAAAGACATCACTCAAAAAGTCAATGATGCCAAAGAAGAGGCAAAAAAGAAAGCACAAGCAGAAGCAGATAAGATTATAGAAACGGCACAAGCACAATGTGATAAAATCAATGCTGAGGCAAAAAAGCAAGCAGATATAATAAGAAAAGAAGGCAAAGATGCTGCCCAAAAAATCAGAGATGAAGCAGACAGACAAGCAAAAGATTTAATTAATAAATCTACCAATCCAATACAAAAAGTTGCTGCTGAGAAAGGTGCTGAAAAAATTCGAAAGGAAGCTAATAGTAAAGCCACAGCATTAGAAAACGAAGCTAACAAAAAAGCAGATGATATAGAAAAAGCCGCAAAAGACAGAACTGACAAAATAATGCAAGATGCGAGACGGAAAGCGGACGAAACTATCAATAAAATCTAAGAAGTTCCGAATTGCAAAATTTTATTTAGAATGATTCTATCATTTTTTGTACCTTTGCAGTTGCATTTTAAAAGAAACAAATCATGGCATATTCAGATAAAGTTATAGATCATTACACAAATCCAAGAAACATAGGCACTTTGGACAAAAATTCAACTTCAGTAGGTACGGGATTGGTTGGTGCTCCTGAGTGTGGTGACGTAATGAGACTTCAAATTCAGGTTGATGAAGCAACCGGCATTATCCAAGATGCAAAATTCAAAACATTTGGTTGCGGTTCTGCTATTGCATCTTCATCTTTGGCAACAGAATGGCTTAAAGGCAGAACTGTGGATGAAGCATTGCAAATAGACAATATGGATATTGTAGAAGAACTCTCACTCCCCCCTGTGAAAATACACTGTTCTGTACTTGCAGAAGATGCAATTAAAGGGGCTGTAAACGATTATAGGGTAAAACACGGCTTGGAACCGGTTGAAGGCAAAAAACGTATTCATTAAAATAAAATTTATGACCGATACAGGTAATATTACAATATCAGAAAAAGCTGCAGTTAAGGTTCTGGAACTGATGAAAGAAGGCAAACTCGACAGCAGTTACTTTGTTCGTGTGTCAGTGAAAGGCGGAGGATGTTCCGGTTTAACTTACAACATGGATTTTGATAACGAAAAGAAAGATGGAGATCAGGTTTTTTTATCAAACGGACTTAATGTAGTATGCGACCTAAAGAGTTTTCTCTACCTTGCTGGAACTGAGTTGGACTTTAGTGATGGTTTAAATGGAAAAGGGTTTAATTTTATCAACCCGAATGCAACCAGAAGTTGTGGTTGTGGCGAGAGTTTCGCAGTCTAAGCACTGACTTCTCCTATCTCCTTATTTACTTTTCTTTAAATATTATCATCACAACATTGATTGTTATGAAAGGCATTATGCTGAATCTTTCGTACATTCAACATATTTATATTCTGTACCATCCAATTTTAACATATAGCAGCTTCAAACAAGCTCCGGTGCATTAAAACATAATATAAGACTCAACCCAAGGTAATTTCATTACTTGATTCCAAAGAGTGAATCCAATGAATTTGTTTAGTTGTTCTATTAAATAATTAAAACAAAAAGGGTTGGTGTGAAATACACCAACCCTTTATTACTTGCTATTTTAAGTTCAATTACTTAATCAATCTAACCTTTTTGGTGGCTGTCTGATTGTCAGAAGAATAACGAATTAAATAGAGTCCATTGCTTTGATTACTCAAATCAATAGTCCAGTTAAATGTGTTCATTTCGGTTGCAGTGTAACTATATAATTTATTGCCAAGTATATCAAACACTTCAAGAAGCCCGTTAGTTGCTTTATCTGCAATTTCAACTTTAAATAATCCATTACTTGGATTAGGATAAACATTAAAAAGAGAACCATCTGCGATTTCATTTACACCTGTTCTGTCAATAATCAACTGTTGAGTAGATTCACAGAAACAACCTGCAGCACTTTCAGCTCTCATCGTAACTTTGTAAAATCCATCTTCTTTAAAACTTTGAGCACCTTTAGTTCCTTTCATGCTATTTCCTTCACCAAAATACCATGAATAAGTGATGCCAGATTCTGCACCAACATTAACTCCATCTGTAGGTTCAAAAGAAAATGCTCTCAAACCTTTACTTCCATCATAATTCATAGTAAACTCACATCTCGTAGGAGAAGGATTCACTGTAAGTGTTTTGGTAATTTCATCTGAACATCCGTCAGTAATGCTAGCTACCAACTTAACATTCATATTACCGGAAGTTGCATAAGTGTGAACAGGATGCTGTTGAATAGAAGTATTTCCATCTCCAAGCTCCCAATTAAAATTCATAGCACCATCTGACCATTTAGTTTTATTTTCCAAAACAACTTCATGATTAGAGCAAATTGTACCCTGAACAACAAAGTCCGCTTTTGGAGTTGGTTTTACTTCAACCGGCTTTGCAACTGAGTTAGTACAACCATTGGTATATGTTGTAGTCAATTTCACATTATGAATACTAATCTCACTGTATTTTTTAGTAATACTGCTTGTTCCGGTTGTTGTTTGACCATCAACAATCCAAGTATATGTGGTTCCTGAAAGAGGAGCATCTGTTGAACTCAACACAATATCTCTGTCCTGACATTCTCCGGTGATACTGAAATCCCCTGTAGGACCCGGTATAATAGTAATCGACTTAGAGATTGAGTCTTTGCAACCCAAGGCAGTTTGTACTACTAATTTAACGTTTTTGGTTCCGGCAGTTGTATATGTATATTCACCATTATGTTGAGTGGATTGTTCTCCGTTCTCACCAAAACTCCATAAGTACCCGGTTTTGCCGCTAATATTACTTGCATTGTTTGTAAATACTACATCGTGATTTGCACATTTGTCAGCACTCACAAAGAAATCAGCTGTTGGTTGTTCAAACATTGCTATCGTTTGCTCAGACTTAGATGAACAGCCATTCTTCTCAGCAGTCAATGTGATTATATATAGACCTTTTGACGAATAAGAAACAGTTGGGTTAACAGCATTGCTGGTTTGTCCGTCACCAAAATCCCATGTATAGCTTGGAGCCCCAACATTACTTGTAGTTGTATTAGTCAAAGTAACCGGTGTGCCGAAACATTTACTTGTGTAAGTAAAATCAGCAATTGGACCTTCATTAATTGTAATTGTTTTGGTTTTTGATTTTACAAAACCAAGAGGTACCGTTGTTGTTTTCAATGTAACTTGATAAGTACCGGGTGTAAGATACGTTGTTTTACCATTGGTATTAGTGCTTGTTTGTCCATTGCCAAAATCCCACTCATACGTTAAGTAACCGCTTTGAACGGTAGAAAGATTTTCAAATTCGGCAACAGTACCCATACATGATTTAGGATCTTTAAATTCAGGTTTACCAAAAGGAGCTACAAAAATCTTACGTTTTACAACAGAGTCACAATTGGTTGACAAGTTCAACAAATGTAATTCTGCAATTATAAAACTATCAACAAAAGCTTCCGGAGGATTGATAGACCATGTACCGCCTGTAACCACATTATGATTATATACCGAAGACGATAAAGGCAATTGTATTCCTGACATTGTAAATGCTTTTGCCTGAACAGAATAACCGGTTCCATATTGTGCATTTGTAAACTCAGAAGGCGCACTGATATCTAATTTGATTATATCATCAGGGATAGTAATCCAATAATCTCTTCCTTCGTCCAAGTCCGGCTCACGACCCATGCTTGATGGATTAGTGGTAACTACTCCACCATAAGCACCACGTCCAACCGAGATATTAAATGTCAACGTATCATTTGCATGATTGTCATCAATATGGGCAATAAATACTTTCAAAACACTATTCAAAGGCGCACCTGTAAAATCAATTAAGCCAAGATCAAAAGGGATTGAACCCAAAGCCGGTGCTGTACCTACAGTCGTAATAACAGCAGGTTTATTATTCAATATATAGCCAACTTTTGTGTTGGGGAAGTCAAATTTAATTAAGCTTGTCAAAGTACCTGTCATTGGTATTTGCTCTCCGCCACAAATGCTATAATCGCCTCCATTAAATGTTCCTGAGACAAGACAATCAAAGTAGGGTTCAATGGCACCTATAGATGGTTTACTAGGATTACGGGATGTACCTTCCAAATCTTTAACAATACCACTTGGGTAAGCCGCATTATTATAATCATATCCCGCTGATTTTAATGCTGAATTAGTAGGTGTGAAGTTGCTGGCGGGGTCAACAAAAACAGGGTCGCCTTTAATATTTCCTTTTGATTCCGGACCCAGTGAAGAATTCATCGTATTGGGATCACTGCCACTAACACTATTATAAGTTGAACCCACGCCATATATATAAGTACCATCATATCCCGGCACCTTGTTAACATAGAAATCATTATTTCGGAGAGAGCTTATATAATAAAGTGTTAAGTAAAAATCACCCATCGATGCTCCCTTCAAATCATAATCAAAAATATTGTTTTCTACTCTAGAGGATTCATTTAGAGGTGGGTTTGATGACATACCATACCCTCCTGTATAAATATAACTGCCGTGATAGTAATAAACATTGCTGCTCAATTTTCTATTAAAGATAAAAGAATTGTTTACCATATCACCGGTTGAATAATACTTATAGAAATCACAAGCATACAAATACCAATACATCGGTGCATTATTATACAAGGTGTTATTTGCTACAATATTGTTCACCATAAATGTTGAACTTGCAGACGTATTATAAATACCACACATATAAACCCATGAATTGTAATCATTACCTGCCACATTATTGATAATCTTATTATCTTCTACTCTAATTATATTAGAGCCATAGTTTAAATTACCGCAATACTCACAACCCTCTAAGGCTTCAATATTAATTCCGCAGAAGTTGGCTGCGCCATCATTTCGAGTAGGATCGCCAATATCATGTACATTATTGCCAATAATTTCAATATCCTTATCAGAATGGGCATACAGACTTGGCCAACGTATATCAATTCCATAAATCCAATTGTCATAATTCATTTGCTGAACCGGAGATTTAAGATTACGTGTTATGTCGTTATTGTTGTATTTGCCACCGCTACAACCAAAGGAATAAATCCCAACAGCACTAAAGTTTTTTATTGAATTACCTACAAACTCATTCTCTCCATCATCCCAAGAAGCCCCGCCTTGTTCAAAAATTCCATAGCTTGGTCCTATTAAACTTGAACCATCAGGAGGTCCAATAATTAAATTGTTTTCAAATCTGTTTCCTCTGCCATTTTGGGCATAATAATATCCGTTTGCGTTCAAATAGGCAGGATCGTCAGTAAAGGCAACCACCGCACCTGCATAATATTCATTACCATAGTAATTACTGAAATAGTCAGGGTAAGTATTATAAATCACTCCACTAAAGTTGTATTTGGGCGCGCTCAGTGTACATTTTTTGAAAATATTATAGCTTGCATAATCTGACAATCTTACTGTGTGTACATAGTTAGCATTAGTTCCTTCAATTCTTAAACTATCAAAAGTAAAGTAACTGGCGCCATACATCCACAATGTGTGTCTGGCATAAGGGTTTGTCGCATTGAATGTTAACAAAGCATTGTTTCCTTTAATAGTTACTCTGTTGCTTTGGTCCATTGCATAACTGGGGTTCACTGTAACTTGCTCGTTAAAGGTTGCATTTGCTTTAACATTTACTGTCACATTTCCTGACACATCCGGACCATTGGAAGGTCCACCATCACCTCTAAAACCATAAGCGATATCATCAAAAAATGACTGAAAATCTGCATAGTTTGACGAACTCGCGGTGGCTGTGTTGTCAATAGTATAACTACTACCTGACAATTGCGCTTGAACCGCAGATGGCAAAACAATCGCGGTTGCTCCAAACACTCCCAAGATAACTTGGCGAATGGAAATGGGTTGTAATAATTTGATCATATATTTTAAGTATTAATTTCTTGGTTGCAGCACAAACTACAACTATTCAATAGGCAAATATAATTGACTTGTCAGATATAATCCCCAAAACCAAAAATACACGTACCCAAAACGAAAAGTACGAGTTTGACAAAAAAGGGGCTGCTTTCACAGCCCCCAAAATTAGCAATTAATAGTTACACACCATCCACTCCTCTTGCAACCTGCGAGATGAGGCTTTGCAAGCCGTAACCCTACGCTCAACTCTGTGTATAGTCCAACCGTTTCGGGTAGCAAATTCCTCGATAACCTCATTAGGGTACATGGTCAGCATAAACTTACCTTTCAGCCTCTCGCACAACTCCAACAGCTCTTTTAGGTTCTGATCGTTAAACATTCCACTATAATGACCCATATTACTACCAACATAGGGCGGGTCGATGAAGTGGAACGCACCCTCCGTGTCATACCGCGCAATCACTTTCAGTGCATCGTCCATCTCTATGGTAACGCATTCCAACCGCTCTTTGAGAGACAAATTAAAAGCCTCTTTGGCGTAGAACAACTTCTTCGGATGGCGGCTTACCTTCTTGTCAAACCCAAAAGAACCGCCAAAGTGGCTCGCAAACGACATCTTACTCGTGGTGTACACAGCCCAAGCCCGCTCAACTTCGCCAAAAAACTGAGGATTGGCATACACATAGCCTGCGTGCTTATGAGCGGCTCTACTGTGCAGCAACAAGTCAATCTTCGCTTTCAACTCCTCAAACCTCGTTGTTGCCACCCTGTAAAAGTTGATTAACTCCATGTTCAGGTCATTGATTACCTCAATCTCGCTCGGCTGTTTTGCAAAAAATAACGCTGCTCCGCCCGCAAATACCTCCGTGTACAGGTTGTGCTGAGGCACAAGCGGCAAGATGTGTTTTAGCATGGTTTGCTTACCTCCGTAGTAAGTAATGGGCGTCTTACCCATTGGCTTTACTTTTTCTGTTTTTTGTTTACTCATATTTGTTTTAAAAATTACTTTTGTTCCATCTCAAATCTTAATAAAAAAAGGTGCTGACACACCGTCCAAAGGCTCTGCCTCTGGCTTTGGTGTGTCAGCACCTTAATTAACCGAGCCTGAGATACTCGGTTGAAGTCAGGGGCTTTTTTTAAAGCCCCTTTAAATCTGTTTTAAATTTACTGCAAATGCACCCTGTGGTTGAAGTGCAACATCACATCGTCACTTCCCGAATAGCTGCTGTGAGCTACCTCCACATTGCCGTTGGTCTTGAACACCACCGAAGCCCAATGATTCGGCTCCACCAAATAAGGGTCGCCACCCGGTCCCGCCAAAGGCGACACCTCGCTTAACGGAACGAGTACTACCTGCTCCTTCGCAGGCATCAGACGGGGGAAAGGCACAGCCGCAGACAGGTTCGGAAAGGTTATTATTAAGTTGTTGCTGTCAAAGCTCTCCTTGCGGCAACTTCCTGACAACTCCATATACTGCCCCCATTTCCGCACCCGCAGATTGCCATATCCCATGCCCGCTAGGTCGCTGCCAATCTTGCGCCAGCCACCTGAGACATCGTACTCGATGTCAAGAGCACTAATTACAATCAGTTCACTTGGGTTATACACCGTGTACCACTCAAATCCATAGTCAGCGAGTTCTTTGATGCGGTACTTCGTAGGCTGACTCGCGGATTGCTCCACCCGTGCCCACCTGCGAAAATGAACATTCTTGCTACTCCCGTCTGCACTCACTCGTGGTGATGGTAGTTGCACCTCTTCATACGGCACGAGCACAGGGTCTGTAACCACAGTCATATCCCAACTCTGCTCAGCCACCCAATATACCTCACCTTTCATCGCAATATACCCTTGTGTAATGCCAATCATTGGGTTAGACATCAGCAAATTGGCGCGACAGCCTGTCAAAATGCAGCTTTCCTTGTACGCAAGTCCTTCAATTCCGGATTTTAAGTAATCGTAAATCAGGTTTAAGTCCTGCGCTTTCAGTTTATACCCACCGCTTGGGCTCGGTATGTTAAATTTATTCATATTCTACAACAAAAATTTTATCTGCTAAATTATAGCGTGCCACCCACGCCCTTATCCTATCTTCCTCTCCGCTCAACGCAGCAGGCACAACCACCCTGTAATCAGGAAACCCGTCAGTCTCGCTATCGTGGTATAAGATAGGAGAGTTATAATCCTCGTTCTCGCCATCGTGGTAAAGTACCTGTGGCAAGGGATCAACCTCTCCATCGTGATAAATCACCACTTCGGGAGCGAGGTCTGCTATTGTTTGCACCTTAATTCGTTTCTCCACAGGGTCAAAAAGCCTGTTTAAAAGGCTTGCCAAAACTCCCTGCTGTGAGCTGTACTTAATCCTAAAATCCCAATCCGCAGACCTGTTAGCCAAATCATCAGCCAACTGCTGCTGGGGAGCGAGAAACACATAATGCAGCGCAACAACGTCTTCCCTGCGCCTCCTTGAAGGCAGGTATCGCCATAGCCAGTTCTTCAAGTTCCATGCGTAACTCCTTATCATTGCGGGATATACGTCAGGTTAAAGTTTTCTATTTCAAAATAACCGCTTGCAGGGTCGTACTCCCGCAACACAGTAACATAGCTTCCGCCATCAGGCTTCGCCTGCAATACTTTCAGGTCAAAGTCTATACAGCCGCTCACAGCTTCGCCAGCATCGCGCAGGCGGTTAATGTTCAACACGCCATTGAAAAATATCTCCTTCAAATGATTTGAAAGTGCCGCCTCAAACTCGTCCTTAAACTCACTCTCAAGCAGCTTGCCGTCAAAAAATACATCACCCGTAATCGCCACCTTATCACATGCCACAGACACCGTCAAATGCTGCGTACCTGCAAATTTCTTCTGCCTAATATAACTGTCGAGCATGGTACGCTCCTCCGGGCTTAAAGGATCAAGCCCTCCGCTTCCGTCATCTTTGGCAACTTTTATCCAAAGCAACCTGCCCGACACACTCACAGCAACCTTACTCACAAGCCTTTTCTCCAGGTCTTCCACCAGATACACCAACCTGCCGTCCACCTCCGTCAGCGTGTCGCCACTCTGCCACTTCAACACCTCGCTTGCGTACCACTTTGGCGTACCTGCCACAGCCGCATCAGCCGCATCGTCAAGCTCCCTTTTTTTCTGCTCCCAAAGCTGCTCCAGCAACACCTGAGCAGACGCAAACACACGCTTTAAGCTCGCCCACACACTTACCCTGCTCGTAGTGGTAATTTCCGCAAGCGTGGCCTCGCTTGCCTTAGCTTCCTCTATAACCGCCTCTATCTGCTCTCTTGTTCTTGCCATTATTTAAAACTATTAAACTGCGCACCAACCACCTGCGCGGCAGCCTGTGATACCGCTTCTGCGGTCAATATTGCCTCCCCGACCGTGCCATTGTCAAAGACTACATCCTTTGAAACAACTTCTTTTGCAGGCATTTTAGAAGTGCCGGTGAGACCTCCGTTATTATACACAACACCAAGCCTCACATCTTGTGGCAGCGCTTGGTCTGCCGTTGTCGGGTCTGTGAGTGGCAACGGATTACCACTCGTGTCCTCGCCTATGTAGGAGCCGCCTGTCATGAAGGCAAATCTTCCTGAAATATGTGAGCCAGCCTTTGTGTAGTCATGCTGTAAGGATAGTACTTCAACGGGGATTGATGGGTTTAAATTGTTTATTGCCGGGGCGTTAATAGTACTGGAATTTATTACAGTTCCGAAAATCCGAACCTTAATACTTTGCAATGCCAGCAGATTCATCGAAGTTCCGACAGGAGAAATCGTACCATATATGTTAATTTGTGCCGAGCCTGAGCAGTAATATAATACACCGTTAATAGGGTAATCGCCATAGAAGTTTATGATGCCATGTAGAGGTCTTATGCCAAACAAATAATTACCTGTACCAATAGCAGCCCCACCAATGAGATTAAGTGTTTGACCAGGCGTTGTGTCAATTCTCAACATTTCATACAAGCCAGGCACCAGCAGAGCTTCAATAGTACGCTCTGCGCCAGCAAAACCAAACATATAGCCTCCCGCTGCTATACTTAGAGCAGGGAACGAAGAGTTGGTAATGCTCGTAACTTTAATGTCTATGTCGGGAGTAATATTCTTGCCGTTTATATACACTTCATCCCCGACAGTAGGCACAGTTCCTACTCTCAAAGGGTCATCGCTGTTCCAGTTAGCTGCATTAGACCAGTTACCGTTACTTATTGGAAACATTATAGCCATTTCTCTAATCTTTTGTTTTGCTCAGAAAGTGCTTCTTGAATGTTATTTGCCACAAATGTTGTTGATGAAAAGACTATCTCGCCCTCCTCTTTCTCTTCCCACACCCTTAGTGTTAGTACATACTTATCGCCCATCGGAGCTATGCTTGTGCTGTATTTTATTATTTTACTCATAATCCAAAATATATCTGTCTGTCCATTTTCCATTTGCAACTCCTGTTTCAACCTCGCCCTCAGCCTTAACCTCAATCCTCGTAATCTTCCACCCTGTGCTGCTTTCTTCTGTTCCGTCATTCGCTACACCGCAATAGCTGTACGGCTCTTGCCAGTCGTGCCTGTAAACCTTACCTGCTTTACGTGGCGGCACTTTCTTTCCAACGCTTATTCCCCTGTCGCCTTTGAAGCCAACGGAAAACCTGTTATCTCTCCTGAAACTGATACTAACCGACATTCTCTCTCCTTACATTAAACAGTTCAACCACTTCAATCTTGGTGGCTGAGGCACTCGAAGCCCCAATCTCCACGCTCACGGTAGCGGTTAATTTTCCACTCTGCCAAACAGCCGTAGCCTCATCTTCCACCACCAAAAGCACTTCCCCTTCTTCTTCGCCCGGTTCAAGTTCCTCTGTACTTTTCCTTAGTACCGCCACAGGCTTCCTGTTTATGCTTAAAACAACAGTAAGTTCATCCAGCTCCTCCCACGCAATCGGCTCACCGCCTGCATCGGCAAGCGTAAGCACAAGTGCCAAAGTTTCGCCCGCTATAAAAGTCTCAAGTCTCATCTTATACGTCAGCAATAATTCCCGCACTTCGCAGTGCGTCCACAATAGCCTTCACGTGTGCTGCCAACTCTGGCAAAGTCACCGAACTCACATCATAGCCACTCTTTGAACTTGTTCCTATGATTGCGCCCCAGCCACCATCAGGCGTAATAGCATTCTGTTTCTCGTCAAGTGCACTTTGCAACCCAGTAACAGTTGTTATTGCTTGTTCGCCTGTATGATTAGCCCTATTTTTCAGATTAATGTCTGTGTCATTAGCCGTAGCTCCTGATGCAATTCCGTCCAATTTTGACTTGTCCGCACTTGACATCAAGCCGTCATCGTCCGTAGTAGCCACATCGTTGCTTGCCTTGTCGTCAAGTGCGGCTACAAGACCTATAACATCGCTCATCGCTATTGCCAGCAGAGCCTTAACCTCTGCGGCTGTCAGAGCCTTTACCTCGCCACTTCCAAGTCTGCCTACCAGCCTGCTCACAGGTATAGCAATGTGCGTCAGTTCTCCCGCACTGTCCCGCAAGATCATTGCGCTGTTTTCGCTCAATACATTCTTTTCCAGCTTCCTGTCGTCAAGGTGTGCGAAGTTGCCGTCTATCTCCGCATTGGTTAGCGGCTCGCCTTTCTCACTTCTATATACTATTGCCATAATTTCAAATCTTCAAATCAATTAATCAACATAATCTTCTCCAAAATAATCCTCTCCTGCATAGTGGGTATCAGGTATTTGACCTACTATGCCACTCACGGGGCTTACCCCCTCACGCTCTATCGCCATCAACATCACACGGTTGTTACCTGTCAGTTCGGGAACTTCCTCCCTCACTTTCAGCTTTTGACCCGGATAGAGCAAGTCGTCCATTGACAGTCGGTTGTCCGCCAATAGTGTTATCACGCCCTCCTCACAGCCGTACTCCTGTATGGCTATGTCTTCCAACTGCTGTCCGTTTCCTGTTGTTACCTCTTTCATTTTCTCCTTTTTCGTACCCCGACCCCTCGGTCATTGAGCTTGTCGAAATGCCGAAGGGTCATTCTGTGCGCTCTGCTGCTATTAATATTTCTCCCTGCTCTGTCCTCACATTTTGGTTCACCCAGCCGTCTGCTCGCAACTGCCTGTTTATCTCGCTTAGGTTGTTAATACTTGCCCCACGCTTCTTGTTTAGCTTTATCAAATCCATGCCCAGTAATGGGTCATATTTCAACCCGCCTTTATTCAACAGGGTCAGGTCTTGCAGGTTCTGCACATCGCTGTCGCCTATGCACAGGTCGCCATTTTCAATTCTCAATTCTCCACTTTCAACTATGAGTATATCCTTAGCCATGTTTTACCTTTTCATTTTTAAAATCCGTAAGAACCTGCGACTGCTTCGCTGCCATTGCGGTATCAAACGCCACCGAAGTACCCACAGCACCAAGACCGTCAAGCACAACAGCCAACGCCCTTGTAGCCTGTTGCAGCAGGTTTATGTTGCTGTTCAGCTTCTTCATCTCCCGCTCCGCCTCATCTCCTCGTACCATGCTCCACTCTCCGCCTCGCAGCCACACTTCTTCGGGGTCTATGGTAGCTATCACACACAGCTTATCCGACTGCTCCAACCTGCCAACCACCACATAGCTCCCAACGGCTGCCCACAGCACAAATTTTCCCGCTCCCTCCGTTGCTTGATAGCTGATGGTTATCTCGCCAAACCACGGGCTACTTATCCGCATTGTGCCATTCGCTTTATTCACACTTAACACCTCCGCTATATACAGCGCAGGCGGAGCGTTCTTTGCCAGCTTCTGTATTGCCTCTCTTATCGTGTATCTGCTCTTTAATGTCATTGCGCTAATAGTGTTAATTGGTTGCTGCTGTCCCGCAATTGCGGACCCAATGTTATCTGCCTGCGATACCCGCCCATACCAAAGCTTACTTTCACCTCATCCACATAGTTGGTGGTTTGTTTTAGTTCATAATTGTCCGTTTCCACATGCGCCAGCATACCCGGATAGATAGCCGGCAGCCCAAATGTCGTCATGCTTCCTTCAAAGCTGTCCACTTTGTTTTCTGCATACAACCTCTTGGCGATGGCTTCGATTTGCGCTTGTGTTAGCCCCGGTATCATCAACTCTTTTGTATCGCCCTCCTCATCTCCTTTGAACTGCGAGGTAATCACCTTGCCGTCTGCCTGTCTGCTGCTCACTTTCACTTTAATCTGCTTGTCCTCGGCACGGGTAAACGACAGGTCATTGCTTATCACGTTTTGGTTCAGCTTATATTTTACAGGAACACTATTTCCTGACGCTTGATATTGATTTCCAACTACAAGTGTAAATTTTGGTTTATTATTCCCATTCCCATTCCCATGATAATATGGTGGTTCTACACCATATTCGGAGGTTAGAATTGTGCTTTTGAGACCATACACTTCTTCTATTTTCGCTAATACTTTTCCTGCTGTCGGTTCGTCTTTTGTGATGTAAAACACGCCCCCAAGTGCTGTATCCACAACCTCATACTCCAAAGGCATACCTTCTGTTATATACCGAATAACCTGCATCAAGTTTCCTCCGCTAAAAGACTTGGGAGAAACCTCTTTACGTTTCATCTTGTACATATAGTCTTCGCATTCTATCTCAAGGGGGACAGTTGGATTTACATTTCTCACAAATCCCGCAAACTCAAGCCTGTTTTCTGTTTTTCCCCCGCCTTCCTGCGCATACTTCATCCATACGCGCACAGCATCTCCCCCTTTCACGACCTCGCCAAGAGGCTTGCGAAAACTAACATCCCTGTTTCCCACCATTATATTTTTTGGCAAGCGTATAGTGCAAGTCCCTGTCATCTCTTTCAGCGACTTGTTTATTTCCACCTCATGCACATAGTCTATGTACAGAAATGCTCCATCTTGCAGGTTTATCATTATGGCGATTTCCGGATTAAGCATTTTGCATTAAGAGTTGAATTTCTACAGGGTTATCACTCACCGCCATTATCTCAAATGGCTGTACATTTTCAAAACCGTCCATTGCAGGCAGCTTCACATCGTCTACCACCAGAAAATCAAGCCCTTCTCCGCCAGTATTATTTTCCCACCCCTCAAACCACCTCCTGACAGTTTCGCTCGAAAATATAAGGTGGGTGTTTTTAGTAAATACCTTCAACAGTTGGGCGGTTTGCTCATAAGGAAGCTCGTCTGCTTCCTCGTTTATCAGGAAGCCTTTAAAATGAAGCTGCCAGTCACCCATGCTGATGAACTCTTTCACCGTGCCGTTTCTTCCCTGAAGGGGTGTTTTCACTATATTTTTCGCACAGGTTATTTCCAAAATCGTGTACGGGCTCAAATTGTACCAATAGCCCGAGCCTTCACTTGGGAGTTTTTGAACTCCAAATGCAAACCTGTCGATTAAAACAGAGCCGCCCATACCTTGCTCAAGCCTAAGCCCATCGCCTTTCTCAAGCTGTGCTGCATCAGGAAAATCACCCCCACCGGAAGCCACTCCGCTACCCGAACCCGCTAACGGAAAGAGAGGTACTCGGCTATACACGCCAAACACCTCTCGAAACGCATTGTTTATATCAAATTTTATTTCTGCCATCACATTGCTACATTTCCTGATTCTCCGCTAAACCGCCTCGCTTCAAACCCAAGTACCCATTTCAATTGCTGCCACTTTTCACTATACTCCTCATCGTTTAATTTTTCAGGGTAAGGTATATGAAAGTGGTAGCTGAGCAGTCCGTTTATTTTTCGCAAAATATCTTCCCCCGCAATACTGCTCACTGCCGGAGCGAGGTCTAAGACTTTTTTAAGCGACCACCTAAAAAGGCTACCTCTTGGTTGATTAGCACTGCTGCAGACAGGCTGATTTCCGGGTGTTCTTTTTGCCTTTTGTCGCCCGCAAGCCAGCAGTTGGCAATGAGCATATCGCCTGTTTCCACAACTTTTTTGTCAATAAACAAACTCATCGCCTTAGCCTTTACCTCGCGCACAGGCTCTTTGTAGTAGGCGATAGAGATTTCACTCTCGTTCACGTCCACCTCTATCTCCGTGATCTTGCCCCACTCTTTCTCAAGTGCTTCTTTCTCTTTGGCTGTGATTTTACCCACATACATCGGCTCGTTGCTCTTAACCTCAGTCTCAGTCTTATTATTTTTTGTTGTCATAAATAAATATATTATCCTTTAAATGGTTTGATTTCGCTGGCAAAAAAAGGCAATGTCGCACGCAGTCCCTCTGCGTTTCCGCCCGAAACCTGCTTATCGTTTTCCTTGAAAACAACGTTGGAGATTGCCTCTTTCACAAAAATGCCGTCTTTGAAAAGCCCTACGGTTATGGTAAAGGGTTTCAGGTCAAGTACAGAGCCTTTACCACTCACTTGCAATCCCAGCACCTCCTCCATCAGGAGCGTAATGCTCCCCTCCACGTTGTAATTGCCTCTCACATGACCAACAGACTTTCTGTTACCCACAACTCGCACAGGGTTCACGTCCTGCGATTCCTTGTACGACAGTTCTACAACGCCCGGACATACCCTGCCCAAAAACGCCACCTGCACATCTGCTGCGCTGTATCGTACTCCGTTTATTACTACATCTCTCATCTTCTTTCAACTTAATTATTATTACCAAAAGGATTGTTAAACCCAACGTTTACTTTTATCTCACGCCCAATGGCTACAGGCACAGCTGTAATCTCAATCACGATGGGGTCGCCACCCAGCAGGTTGGTTGGAGGTATATAAGCATCTACCCCACCAGACAAGTCCCCGTCTGTTACCATCACGGAAATTGCACCTACTGCCGTATCTTCAAGGTTTGCCTTAGCCGTTTCATCCAGTTCGCCCGTTTCCTCATCTACAAGGAAGCGCGATTTTACTCTCGGCAGCAGGGCAACCCTTGCCAGTCGCTTCATCTTGTCAATGGTTCGATTTGCCTCTATGCTAAAATAGTCATTTTCAATAGCCACACAGGTATGTGTATCGCTGAAAAACACGCCCGCAAAAGAGGCGGGTGTTTCCGCAAAAATAAAGCCCTTTGTATCAAGCGTATCAAGCGTGCCATCCGTTTGAGTGGTAAGCAACCCTCCGTTGCTCAACCCGGGATTGATGAACCAGCCGCGAGCCACATTTTGCAGATTAAAAGCTTCTGTCAGTTCTCCGCAGTTTTGGCTCACAGCCGCCTTGCTCAACATACCCAAAAAGTCGCCCACAGCAGCGTAGGTTTCGTACTCGGCCTCCGCTTCTGATACGTCATTGTCTGCGGCTATAACCACGCTCACGTTGGGTGCGTTTTTGGTGCGCAGGTCGTCTGCTGCGCCTGCCGTGCCGTTGTACTCTCGTCCTTCCAGCACAAAGGAAATTTCCCTGCCCCTGAGAGCTTCTTCAGTTGCCAACTCTTGCGCCTTAGCAATAGCCGCAATCACGTCTGCATCTAAACCACCACTCAAAGCAGGTGTGTATTCGTCCGTTGGGTTCAGAATTGCGCCTATTAGTTTCACTCTGCCGTTGCTGTCTTTACTTATTTTGGCGGCATAGTCATTAGCCTTATCGCACATTTGCGCCATTGTAACTGTCCTTGCCACCAACATCAGATGTATCTCTGCCTGCGAGTTGCGTCCGTATAAGCGTTCAATATGATGATATACAAGTGTTTTATTAGTGCTGTCATAAGCAGCTGTTACCAACAGAGCTTCAAGGTCTGCCAACGAGTGCAGCACATTGACCTCTCCCAGTTGAACACCGCCTGATACAGCCACACCGCCCATAACCAATCCAATTACACCATCAGTATTGGCGGCTCGTCTTCCGAGCCTTCCTTGCATTCGTGTTACTGTTACCTTACTTCTTGTCATTATTTTCTAAATATTTTTATAATTACTAAATTAAACAGCAGTCCAATATTGACTGCCACAATCAACCACGCCCACCACGCCATGACCCGCTCTGTCTTAACCTTAACCTCACTTTTTACTTCAAACCTCTCTATGGTTTTCAACAATAAGTCTATCTGTTTGTCTTTTGCCTCGCATTCGGTTATGAGTTGTCCAAATTGGTCTTTGTAATATTTAAGCGCGGTTTCGCCTGTGCGCGAAACTATCCGGACAGTGTCTTTTAAATTGCTTTTAAATCTGTTTTCAAGCTGCTTTAAAAAGTCAGCAGATAGAGGTTGTGTTACCACCTCTCCGGGCAGGTATATAGTTGTATCCTTAAATGTTTCCTTGTAATGAGTCTCACGCTCTATAATTGCTTTTTGAGGCTTGCATCCTGAAAAGAAAAATACAATTAACACCAGTACGATCAGAAACAGAACAAACTGCAACACATTAGTGCTGTGCGTTATGCCGTTTTTTTTCTTCAAAGGAGGCATATTGTTTTTTATGTCCATTAGTCCAGCCATCTGCTTATTTTGTATATCTGTCTTTTTAATCGTCTTTTTTTGTAAACTCCGTCTCCCTCTCTGCTTCCTGCCTCATTTGTGTTGCCCTCTACTGTCGTTACATAATCCTTATTCGTCCAGTCGTGGACAAACCCCACATGGGCAATCCTCTTCTTGCTGCTGAAGTATATCCCGAAGACATCCCCAGCCGCAGGAATAATATTTGTTTGGTTTTGCTTGGTGCTGTTCGACCATATCACTCTGTCTTCTGGGAACCAAGCAGGACACCACCCGCTCCGCACTCTGGCTGCACCGCACTGCTCCAAGACCCAGTGTACAAAAGCAGCGCACCACGCATAGCCTTTGCCTAAACCTATTGAGCGAAGATATTTTTCTACGTCCTCCCCATCGTTCTTGCCTGTTGCTTCCCTTACGCCTATCTCTGCTGTGTATGCTTCTGTTACGCATTTTTGACATTCTTGGTTAATTAGAAGAGCATCGCCAAACAGACCATAAGTAAACAATAGACAACAAGCGAGAGCCAGTTTTCCTGCCATTTCAATCCGAGTTTAAAATTGTGTGTGAAAGCATATTTTAAATATCTATCCAAATCGCACCAAAATAGGCGCATAAAAATTTTAGTAAAAGCATGAAACATAAATAGAGCTACAAATGCAAAGGAAATGCGTTGTAACAGTCCTGCATCATCGACACCTGCTGTTGGGTCAATAGCCCGTGTCAGCAATGGTGTGAACCACCACATTATAACAGCAATCACAATGCTTGCTATGTCTTTCAACCAACTCATTTGGCAGGGGTGAGGGATTCGAACCCTCATTTTGTGAATCATTGTTCGTTCACCGTTTTACCAATTAAAATAACCCCCGCTTGCCTGTGCACTTAAAACAAATCCGGACACAGGACTTTATCTAACACCCTCTTGGTTTTTCTTAATCAAGCTGCACTAATGCTATCTGCACAAAGTTAGTACCATCATAAATGAACGTACCGGTCTTTGTTTTGCTGATAGTACCTGCCACGCCCCCCACAATGCCTGTGCCTGCGGTAATGTTGCGTGCTGTGCTATCACTCTTAGCTTTGAGCACAAGAATAGCACCTGTTTTTGTTTCAGCATGTGCATCCACACTCAGTGCCATGTCTGCTGCCAGCTCTCCAAAATCAACAATTGTTACGTTGTCGTACACCTCAACCGTCTTGGTTGCTCCGGCAGTTTCTGTCTTCACATTCGCATTTCCAAATGGAAACAATGTTTTATAGTTCGGCTCGCTCATTTTTTATCCTCCTTGTCTTTTTTGTTTATTTCCTCAATTTTAGCTTCTCCTGCAGCTATCACAGTTTTGGCTTTCTCACCGTTGAGCAGAATGTCAACCTCCTCTACGGTGGTGGCTGCGTTAATGTCTGCAATGCGCGCCTCTGCAGTTTTCTTTACTTCGGAGGTAGCCTCAACAGACTCAGCCAACGAAGTAGCCTCAACCTTATGCACCACTTCCACTCTGCCTTCGGGGTGCGTGCTGCGCTGATGCAGCTTTGCTCTGTGTCCGTCCAAGAACGGCACTCCGTCTGTGGTTACGTAAATCTGGTTTACGTTCGGATTGGCTTCAAAAACTTCTTTATGCTTGCTCATAGTCTTTTATCCTGCTGTTTGAACCAAAGCGATTACCCCTTTTTTATCCTTTCGAATCTTGCCACCTGCCCACGCCTCAATGGAGAGGATAGAGCCGTCATAGGCGGGCTTGTTTTCCTCAATCATAACATTTGGCGAGCCTGTTGCTCTGTTTACCCAACCCTCGTACCAGAACAGACCTGCAAGGTTGTCAGAAGTAGCAGAAGCCGAGCCGAATGGCTTGTAAACAGGTGTGCCGTCATTGGTGTATCTTGCCACCGAGCTACGCATATAGATGTCAAAACCAAGCAAGCGACCGATAGTACCTTCAATCAAGTTTGCCTTGCCGATTTTGTCAGCTTCCACAAAGCCGTCTATTTTGAGCAAATCGCTCAAAAATTCAGCCGGCAATACACAACGTCTGCCACTTTGCGGCACGTCCATTCTGTTGAACTTCTCTGCAATGGTTATGAAGTCGTCCTTGCTGAACAGCTTCCTGTCGCCTGACTGCCCTGTTGAGGGTCCGCGTTTGGAGGTGCTGGTTGTTCTCACAATATTGTCCGCCCCGTTGGGAAACCATACGTCCATCAGTATCTCTGCTGTTTCCTTATTGATTTTCTCAATGTGGTTGCGGAGCAGGGATTGCCGCTTATTATATGAGTGAATAAATTCCTCGAAATTACCAATGCGGTTAGCATCGTTACTGATGTGTGTTAATGTGTACTGGTGGCTGTCATCATCTCTCTGCACAACAGGTTTGGGATAGACCTCCCTGTCTCTCACCGTGTTAGGTGCTGCACCCGCAATGCCTGTTTTAACATATCTCGCCCCTGTCATAGAGTGGACTTCTACCAGTGGGCTATCGTCCACAGAACTATGGTAAAACTCATTATTGGGATAGATATTTTCTTCGATATCGCGTTTAAATATTGTTACAATAGATGCCTCCAATAAACTATTTTGAGGTAAGTTAATGAGCAGCCTTTGTGGATAGAACTGTACCGCCACTTTGATCATAGGCGCAACCCACCAGTACTGCATCACAGGCACGTCAAATGTTTGTTCAACCGCACCCAACATCAAGCCTGACATAAGCATTACGCCCATCAGACTGAGTAAAAATTTAAAAATTCCTTTCTTTTTCATTGCTTTATTTTTCTTCTTCGTAAAATTCGTTGAACAACTTGTTGTAGGCTTCCTCATTGTTAGCCTTCATCGCTTTTAATCCCTCCGGATCTTTCTTTTCCCAGTCGCGAATAGTCCAGCTTGCGCGGGGCTGCTTGGCATTGGGTTCTTTTTCTCCGTTTGCAGGAGTTTTTTCAAGCGCGTTGTTGATGTCAATGCGCTTAGGTAGCGATTTAAGAGCCGTTACACCGCTCTCAAAGTCCGCGTTCAGGATTTTTTCCCATGCCGGTCTTTGTTCAGCAGTTATGCTTCCTGTGCTTACTGCATTTTCCAGTTCGCCTTTAATGACAGCCTCTGTGTTGGCTTTCAGTTTGTTTTGCAGCTCTGCAATCTGCTTGTCGCGCTCTGAGAGAGCCGCCTCTACCTGTGAGGCAAAAGCCTGTTCGGGGCTGTCCTCGTTCAGGTTGTGTGCCACCTTCATGCGGTTGAACACGTCCAAAATTGGTTTTTTCATTTTAATATTTTCGCTATCTTTATTTTCGTTGTCATTTTTGGGCAAAAAGTTGTTGTAATAATTAATTACATCCTTAACCTCCTTACCTTTGAGTGTGGCTGCGGGTGCAGCTTTCTCTCCCTGCAACACCTCGTCTATCAGACCTGCTTTTAATGCGGCTTTTGCATCAAACCATTTGTTGGTGCCGCGAATAAGCCAAGTACTTACAACATCTTCCGGTTGTTTGGTACGTTCCAGCAAGAGGGCTTTTATTTTATCCTCCTCTTGCTTCATCAGTGTCACATAACTTTCCATGTCTTCGGCTTCTCCTTCTGACACTCCGCTTGGTCTGTGTATCATCAAGCGAGCATTTGGCTGCATCACTCTCTTGTCGCAAGCCTGTAAAATAACGGCTGCTGCGCTCGCAGCCACACCGTCCACAATGCCTGTTACCTGTACTGATGAATTGCGTATCTTGTCGATGATTGACATTGCCTCAAAGAGGCTGCCTCCATTAGAGTTGAGGCGAATGGTAACATCTCCTTTGGTTGCCAACTTTTCAAAATCTGCCACAAATCCCTCAAAAGAGGTCTCTCCGTCAGCATTTCCGATATAACCGTATATGGTTATTTCGTTGGTTTTGTTGTTAATGCTATAAAAAGCCTTTCTGCTCATTAAATCAGCCACAAAATTGAAGTCATTTTTGCGGTTAAGAAAATTAGCAGTTATATTCCAAGTTTATTACATATATAATATAAAGATTATACATAAGAATATAATCTGCAACACCGATAAAAACATATATCAGTCGCAACTTTGTAGCTGAAAATATGGCATTAAGCAGAGCAGATAAAGAAGCGTTGGCTCTGGACTTGTTTCTAAATACTGACAAGCCACAACGTGAGATATGTGAGATAGTGGGCTGGACTGAAAAAACGTTCACAGAAAAAAAGAAAAAAAACAGATGGGACGAGCTAAAGTCCGCTCACACACTCACTGCTAATAAAATAATTAGTAATATCTATAAAAAACTGTCTGAAGAAACAGAAAAAGACAGACTCGATGCTGACAAAATCATAAAGCTGGCAAACAGTATTGAGAAATTGAGCGACAGGCAAGCTACCATAAGCCAAATCATTAACGTGTTCAAAGAATTTACCACCTTCACAATGGAGCTAAACCCTGAACTGGCTAAAAAAATTAATGAGTTTCAAAAGAAGTTTATAGACCACAAAATAAATGGCTGACATAAAAAGACGCGACATACAGGAGTGGCTGCGGTTTTGCGAACAAGTGCAGAACACCACCAACATTCCTTTCAGGGAGAGCGACAAAGTGCAACAAGCCCGCAAGTCCCGTGCACTAAAAGACTATAACTATTTTGTAAAGACTTATTTTCCGCTTTACGCAGACAGCGACTGCGGATACTTCCACATAGAGGCAGCCAACCGCATAGCCCGCGACAAGAACTGCTTTGCCATATTGGAATGGGCAAGAGAACACGCCAAATCTGTACACGCCAATATCATTATTCCCATGTGGCTGCTTGCAAAAGGCGAGCTTACAGGCATGATACTCATGGGTAAGAACGAAGACGATGCGGCTAACCTGCTATCTGATGTGCAGGCGCAGCTTCAATACAACCAACTGTTTGCCTACGACTGGGGCGACAGTTACAATCTTGGCTCATGGGAAGAGGGAGATTTTACCACCAAAGGAGGCGTGAGGTTCTTAGCCATCGGTCGCGATCAGTCGCCTCGTGGTGCGCGAAAAAATGAAAAACGCCCTAATTATGCCGTGATTGATGACATTGACGATGACATCATCGTCAACAACCAAAGGCGGGTAGCTGAAATCGTGGACAGAATTTTGGGAGCGTTGTATTTTGCTCTTTCAATCAAAGGAGCCAGGGTTGTTGTGGCAGGCAACAGAATACACCCACAGTCTGTACTGGCTCATTTGGTGGGCGACATCAAGCCCGGACACCCCAAGCGTGAGGGTATATACCATTCTAAGGTTTATGCTACGGAATCCGCCAAAGGCGTGAAGGCTTACATAGGAGAAGCAGGAGCGCAGCCCGCATGGAAAGAACGCTACTCTCTGGACGAGCTGAAAGAGAAAATGCGTAAGGCGGGGCTGCTCATGAGCCGCAGGGAATTCTACCACGAGTTTCATGTGGAGGGGAAAATATTTAAGGACAAGATGTTTAAGTGGAAACCTACGCCACGAGCTACTTGGCGAAAGTATGCCATAGTAGTAGGCTACTTAGACCCATCCTTTGAAAATAAGCCGACCTCTGATTTCAAAGCTGTCAGCGTGTGGGCGTTGTTGCACAAAGACCCGCCAACGTACGAGAAGCATTGCCTTCAACGATTCAACCAGCGCACCGAACTGGAAGAGTGCTTCCGCTTTATGAGCAGCTTTGAAGATACATGCCCAAGCGGTGTGGGGGTGCTGTGGTATATGGAGGAGCAGTTTTTCAACAGACCTCTGAAGCAGGCGCTGGAAAGACACAACCAAAGGCGCAGGGCTGTGGGCAAACGCCCACTGTATGTATCAGTAGATACACGAAAAAAAGAAAACAAATACGTCCGAATAGTGAAGATGGAGCCTGAGTACTCAGATGGAAATGTTTGGTACAACCAGGATGAGTTCCACAATACGGATATGATAGAGGGCAACAACCAAGTGAAAGGGATAGAACCCGGTTACAAGTCGCCTGACGATGCACCTGATGCAGATGAGGGAGCGTGGTACTTCCTTGACCAGCACCTGCCAACCGTGCGGTTTGCGCCCACTATCGGGAAACCGGTTAAGCGTTTGGTTTATTAACAATTAACAATGAGCAATTAACAAACAGATGAGAGATAATATAGATATATTAAAAGCATGGGCAGGAGCGAGCGTTACGCTGATGATACAACAGCTTGGATGGTTGCAGGACAGTTTGAGTCTCGCCCTGATAGCCGTAACCTGTTTGTACACCGGTTTTAAGGCTTACAACGAGTGGATTAGAATCCAAGAGAAAAAAAGGGGAGGTAAGCCATGAGGTTTCTTTTGCCAAGAGATTACAACGCACAGCTTCGCCACAGTGTGAAACAAGCTATTAGCCGCAGCAACGACTACACCATAGAAGACGCGGAAGATGCTGCCATAGAACAGGCAAGCGGCTACCTGCGCAGCCGTTACGATGTAAGCAAGGTTTTTGCTCCAATACCTGCGCATGATAGCGACACGCAGTATAATGAGGGAGAATATGTCTATGACATTATTGATGCCCGCAATACAATATACATGGCATTGGTTGACAACCCCAGTGCAGACCTGAAAAACACCAACGACTGGAAGCCCAAAGACCCCCGCAACAGGCATCTGATAACGATAATCATAGACCTGTCTGCTTATCTGTTGTTCACTGCAACAGGGTTGCCCATGAGCCAACTGCGGGAGAAACGGTATGACGATGCCATACAATGGCTCGTTAATGTGCAGAAAGAACTGGTAAGCCCCGACCTGCCTTTAATGGACGAGGACAAGCCAAGCGGTGCGTACATAATGGGAGCAAACAGGAAGCTGAGGGATAAGTGGTAAGGTAGTTATGAATTATGAGTTATGAATTATGAGTTTCAACAGTAAAATAGGACAGAAGTATTTTTACCCAAACGGCAGTCCGTTCAATGCGGCTAAGGACAACGTACAATATGCCAAAGTAAAGCGCGACCCCATACAGGTAATCGCCAAGCTGATACGCAATCAGCACAGCCTTTTCAACAAAGAAATAATGCACTGGAAGTCTGCACGATTAGAAGCAGAAGACGTGTATTACCCACGCAGGGTGATGCTAATGGACTTGTATAAGGAGATTGCGCTCGACCCTTTTATTCAGGGTGTAATAAAAAATAAACGGGTGTTGAAAATAAGCAACAAGCCTTTTAAACTAAATAACAAAGACGGTAGCGAAAACAAAGACCTTGCCTTGCTGTTGCAAAAAGGGTGGTTTAACAAGTTCGTAAAATTGGCAATGGAGAGCAGATTTTATGGTTATTCCCTTGTATATTTCTGGGAGATGAAGGTCCGGGAGTTTACCGATGTGAAATTGGTGGACAGGCGACACGTAATGCCTCAGTACAGTCGTTGGGTGAAGCGCGACTATGATATGCCCTCTGCGGGTTTTGATTATTTGGAAAGACCGTTTAGCGACTACATGATCGGCTGTGGAGACCCTGACGACTTGGGACTGCTGAACCCTGCTGCACCGCTTTATGTGCTGAAAAAGCACTCCTGGGCTAACTGGGACGAGTTTGAGGAAATCTTTGGAATACCTATGCGGATTGCCAAGATAGCCAGTCAAGACCCTGTCGTGAGACGAGAGGTGGAAAAGTGGCTTGAAAGCATGGGTACAGCCGCATACGGCATATTCCCGCAAGACACCGAACTTGAAATCAAAGAGAATAATCGCACAGATGCATTTGAAGTTTTTGACAGAAAGCGTAAAGCTTGCAACGAGGAACTTGAAATCCTGCTGCTGGGCAACAGATCGCTAACGCAAGACAACGGCAATTACGGCAAAGAGAAAGTAACACAAGAGGAGCAGGACGAAATAGTGGAAGATGACAAAGTTTTTGTTGCTAACCTTGTAAACGAGCAACTGATACCCCTGCTGCGGATTAACGGCTACCCTCTGCCCGAAGGTGTGCAGTTCGTGTGGGACGAGAGCGAGTGGCTGAACACAAGTGAGCGATTGGCTGTTTTTGAGGGAGTACACAGGCTTGGCTATAAGCTGAACCAAGAACAGGTGCAGAAAGACTTGGGTGTGGAGATTACGGGAGAGCAGGAGCGACCTGCAAGCCCATTTGACTTTGGCGGATTTGGCGGAGCCATGGAGGGAAAGAGAGAGGGGGAGAAAGAGGGCAAGGGGGCGGAGCAGCCCAAGAATGACTACAGGAGCTTTCACCGCGATTTGATGAACGAATATTTTCCGAAAACAGATGTGCGTTGATTGCGGACATATCGCTGCTGTTCACGCACCTGAGAATAGACTGAACACGCTGGAATTCCTGAACGAATATCTGCACAAGACAGGAGCGACTCCCGAACAGTTGAGTGAAGGGATAGTGCTGGCGCAAACCCGCGACATAATGGAAGCGATAGTGCGCGATGCAGGCGGGCGGATAGACCCCCGAAAACTGGCAGGCTACGAGCTAAATGTGTTTGCACACAGCAGTTTCAAAACCTACCGAATGTTGCAAGAAGCAGAGATACTTCGCAAAACTGCAACTGGTGCGGAATTAGAAACATCAATCTCCGAGCTAAACAAGATATATACAGACTACTATCATGCTGCTGAAAAGCAGCTTGCGAGGCAAGTGGCGAGGGAGATAGAGCATTGGGAGGAGATAGACGAAATGAAAGACCTGTTGCCGTATCTAACCTTTCACGCCATCATAGACGAGCGCACCCGCGACAGCCATGCGGCTTTGGACGGGTTTACATTTAGGGTGGACGACCCCAACAGGAAGAAATACACGCCACCCCTTGACTACAACTGCCGTTGTTTTCTGACACAGGAATTTGAGCCGCCTGAAGGCAGCACCATTGTTGCCCCCAAAGACTTCAAGCCCAAGCCTACCTTTGAGCGGGATTACCGCAAAAATAAGCGAATTTTTACGGACAAAATGCCCTTTATGAACCAAGCGAGAAGTGAGGAAATGGGGCTGACACCTGTGAGGTTTGAAAACAGGCAGTTGTTTAAGCCCATGAACCAAGTCATGAGCAAAATGCTGCCGAAGTTGCAGCATGGGTGGGAAGAGGAGATTACCGAGAATGGGGGCAAGATTATGACACACCTATATGCCAAGCCTTTAGCGAAAGAGATAGAGCAGATTAGAAGTATTTTGAAAAAAGGCGATACAATACACCTGCTGCCAAAGCTGGAGCAGAATGTAAGTCAGAATTTTAAGAACTTCAAGAACACGGACGCTTTTTTAAACGGAAAACTTTTGGAGATGAAGAAGCAGAGCGGAAGCAACCTCGCCTCTTTTATTCAAAACGCTTTCCGCGATGCGAAAAAACAGAACACAAAAATACTGGTTCTCTCTCCAAAATCTTTTGACAAAAATACATTCTCAGGAAGGCTTAGTGAAGGATGGAAAAATAGTGGTATTGAGGAGATGGTATTGATTCTTGACCACACATACACGATGACCGCAAAGAATTTTGAACAAGTCCTTGAGTCTATTAAGCCAAAATAGCCCTTGCGGGCTACTTTAGTGTGGTGCGACCCTGATTGCGCAGGATTCGCTCCGATAGGCCACAAAGATACAACAAAATTGAATAACCAAATAAAAAAAATAAGAATATGAGCAAGATGAGCCTTGAATACGTGATAAACCTGCTGGACGGAACGTTTGGCAAGAATATGACAAACGCCCAAAAGCAAACAAGCAAGATGGACGGCATGGTTAAGAAGCTGGGGGCGACTATGGCGGGGGTATTTGCCGCACAAAAGGTGTGGGGGCTGGTGGAGGAGAGTACACAGGTTCATGCCAAAATGGAGGCGTTGGACGTGCGGCTCAAAACCGTGAGCGGCACCACAGAGCGATATGCACAGTACAACGCTGCTTTGGGCAAGAGCATAAAAGACCTCGCACTGCCCATAATGGAAACCAAAGATGCCTTTGGTGCTTTTGCCGCTTCCACACAAGGAAGTCGGCTCGAAGGTCAGAAAACCATTGATATCTTCAGAGGTTTCGCAACCGCAGGTCGCTCGCTTAAACTTTCACAGGCTCAAATGTCATCTGCTTTTATTGCAATACAGCAAATGATGACCAAAGGAAAGGTGCAGTCGCAGGAAATGGTGTTGCAGTTAGGCGGAGCATTGCCGGGGGCACTCTCCAGAGCCGCAGAAGCTATGGGTGTGACAAAAGCTCGATTTTCGGAGATGATGGAAAGAGGACAGATACAGGCAGAAGAGTTTTTGCCTCAATTTGCCCAATATTTGGAAAATCTATATGGTCCCGGTGTGAAGAATGCTATCGGTTCGTTGCAAGCTAAAATGATAGTGCTCGAAAATCAAACAGTTACCACCATGGACGAAATTGGCAAAAGCACATCAGGAGTTTACCTGTCGTGGATGCAAATAAAGCTGAAAGTGCTAAACCTGATAAAATATGCACTCAATATTTACAATAAATATAAGGGGATAATTGATACGGTTGCTGTTGCAATAGCCACAATGGTTGCGCTAATGGGAACTTATTATGTAGTGATGAAAGCGGGTGCTGCAATTACTGCAGTGATGAACGGAGTACAAGCCATCTACCGTGCTTATACACTTGCTTCTGCGGTTGCCACCGGAGGTTTCCAAGCTGCATGGATTGCGCTCAACACTGCCTTCGCCATATCGCCAATAGGTTTTATTATTACCCTTGTGGCAGGGTTGGTAGCAGGGTTGATATATGCGTACAACACGAGCGATAAATTTCGCGCAGCTTTGGATGGGTTGGGCGAAACTGCTAAGTCTGTGTTCAGCGCAATTTGGGACTATTTAAAATTAATAATGGCACCGCTCACATTTGTGGTCCGGTTTATTTCGGCTGACGGCAACTGGAAAGAAAGAGGCAAAGCCGCATTGGACGGGCTTATATCGGACAATGTAAGTATGCTCAACAACCTTGACGATGCAATATCCGGCAAGGCATACAGGCGTGGCAGAGATGCTTCTAAGCAGAAATCTGAAGATAAAAATGCATTAAACACAGTAGGGGGCGACAACGAGATAGCAGGCGCACCAACCACCCCTACATCGGGGGGAGGAGCAAGCGAGAGCGTGAGCAGCGGCAGGAGTGTTCGTAATGTAAGTGTGAGAATAGATAAGCAGATTTTTGATTTGAAAGTTTACACGGCAACGGCTAAGGAGAGCATGACAGATGTGAAGCGCATGGTGCAGGATGCGCTGAACAGGGCGGTGATGGATTTTGAGGGAGCCTTGTAATTATGAATGATAAATTATGAGTTATGAATTATGGCACAAAACGATAATGCATATAAGTTGGCTTTGAAGCTGAAAAAGTTTAAGGCGGAACTGCCTAAGGCTGCTAAGGCTGTGGGGATAGTGGCGCGGGATTTTTTCAGGCTGAATTTTAACAAAGGCGGTTTTGACGATAGCGGGGTAAAGAAGTGGAAGCCCCGCAAGTTTGAGTTTCCGGGCAAGGGCAGAGCTACGCTGACAGGCAGGGGCAACCTGCGAGACAATATACAATATACCTATATGGGCAGCAAGGCAATCGTATTTAATAATCAGCCATACGCCCAAATTCACAACGAGGGCGGGACTATAGGCGTAACTCCACGCATGAGGGCGTATTTTTGGGCAAAATATTACGAAGCTCGGGGCAATGTAAAAATCAACAAAAAAGGCGAAGCCCGCAAAACAAAGACAAATGAAAAGCTGAATGCGGAGGCTGAAATATGGAAAAATCTTGCATTGAAAAAAGGCAGCACTATAACCATTGACAAGCGGCAATTTATGGGCGACAGCAAAAATTTAAACAAAAAAGTAGATGCTGCTGTGCGGAAGTGGATGAAAGATGTTGAGAGAAAGTAATTATGAATTATGAGTACGAAAAAAGATATATTTATAGCAATCAGGGACAGGATTAAGGAGGAGTTGCCGGATGTGTGGGTGGATAAGAACATGGGGCAGATTGCCACCATTGACAGGTTTGACAGCTTTCCGCTGCCTGCTGTGTTGGTGGAATTTGGGCGGAGCGAGTACAAGACTGTGAGCAAGGGGGTACAGGGGGTTAATACCGTGCTGCGCTTTCACTTACTGTTTGAGAACTGGGCGGCAAGCCATGCAGAGAGCGAAGATGCAAACCTTGCCCTGCGCTACTTTGATTTTACCGAAGCGGTGCATGAGACATTGGAGGGATTTGGAGGCGAAAACTTTGCAAGTCTTACCCGTGTGGCGGATGAGGAGGATAACAACCACGAGAGCGTGGTTATTACTGTGATGGAGTATGCTACTACCTACATGGATACGAGCGCGGACGGGAGCAGAAGAAAAGTGGAGGTTGAGCCTGATTTGGAAGTGGCATACAAAAAACCGTTGAGCCGTCCTAACAGCAATTTTACAAGTTTGTTTGTGGTGGGAAAAGATTGACCCTTCGACAGGCTCAGGGTGACATCTTGGGGAGAGGCTTGTACGTCCCCTGCTGTTTTACTATTAAATAGACAGTATTAGGCTCAAGGAAGAACTGGCGGGCTACCTGTGCAAGACGATAGTCCAGTGTAAACTTCTTGCTGTCGAGGGCGTTAAAAGCCTCCCGTATTGCCTCATTGCGCTTGGTGGTAGTTTTTCTTCCCATTGCAAGGACAAAGGTAGGGCGAGGCAAGAGTACTGAACAAAAGAAATTATCAACAGGTCTATTTTAGTTCATATATGATGTAGTTGTACAGCCTTCTGTAATCGCAAAGCTGTTTATCGTACTCGCATAGGTCTGTTTCTGTTGAATAAAATTTGCGGTAAAAGGTTTCTCCGTATGTATATACACGCTTATATATATCTTCCCAAAAGGCGATAGTTTGTGCATCTGCCGTGTCAAGGCAGTCTTCTGTACCACATTTTTTTGTCAAACGCAACATATATACCCATTGTTTGAGTAGCTCTGTTTTGTATCGGCAGTATCCCTCCGATGTGGTGTCGAAACGCTCTTCATACCTGTCTATCCATTGCCAAATCGTGTCCCAGTAAGGTAGTCTTCGCTTATCCGAGCCTCTAAACAGCATTTCTTGTCGAGAAAAATAATCTTTGGCTACCCTAAGCGTGAGCTGTGAGTCCAAAGGCTCTTGCTGCTCAATGAGCGCAACGTATTTAAGCAGCTTGTCGCCCGATGCTGTGGCGGCTCTCTCTTTGTAGTAAGAGAGTTTTGCGCTGTCGCTCTGCGCCTGTGCGCTAAATCCTGAAAGCAGAAATACAAGGGAGGTGATGAGTAGGGTTTTGTTCATGGCGACAAAGATAAAAATGTTTTAAAAACAAAAGCCCCTTTTTGGAGGGGCTTAGGAGTTTTTGCCAAATTTGGCAAAAATGTTATAAGGGGTTTAGTTAATTTTTATGTCGTTAGCCAACGCCAGCTTTGTATGTACTGAAAGCACAAGCGCATCTTCAGGGAGGGGCAAGCTACGGGTGCAGTAGAGCAGGGATAGGCGTTGCTGTGGGTTCAGCAGATAAGTGCTTTGCGCCCGCTCCAAGATGTTTTTTTGTTTGACTTTGAGGAGTAGCTCGGCAATTATCACATGTATTAAAACCTCTTTAAAGCTGTTTTCAAGACAGTTTAAATAGTGTTCCAGCAGCAGTTCAAAGGCTGGCTGCTGGACGGTGCGGAGTGTGAGGCGGAGGGGTGGGATTTTCATAGAAAATTTGGTTTTAATGCCTTCAACATGTTGTCTAAAACTTCCATGATGATGTAGTAATCAGCGACAGGAAGCTGCTTTGCCACAGCCTCTGAATACGGCTCTCCGTCCACTTCTAACTGCCTTTCTAAAAACACTTCGAAAAAATCTCTTTTTTCAATCCGAGTGCAGAGTTCTATTTTCATCATATCCCAAACGCTCGGGGTATAGAATTTTGCCTCCTGCCCTAATGTAAGTTTTGCTTTGATGTATATTTCTCTTTTCATTTTTTTTTACTTTATTATTTCAACAAACTTGCGTATATTTCTGTGTTAGTGGCAATTATCTTGCCCATTCCCTTTTACACGTATTGCAAAACTCCCATCTACCTTCTTCATCATCAATTTTATGTCTATCACACCTTGCATCGGGTAATGGGCAAGAAAACTGTTCGCTTCGCCCACTAACAATAGGTATATTCAATGCCTGTGTCTGTTGTTCTACAATAGTTTGTTTTTTAAATAATCTTTTTATCCAATTCATAATTTTTATTTCTAAAGTCGGCACTAAATATACCTGCGAACCGTTATAAGAAATAAAAAACACTACCATTTGCGTTTCTTATTAGCTTTTCGTTCCTGTTCACGCTTCCTATTATTAAAATTTTCTGTGTCATATCCGTGTTTTTTTACATTTTTATAACCGTGGTTTGGCGCAATGCTCGTTCCTCGCAATGCAAGCCAAGCACCTCAACGTTATCTTTTAAATTGGTTTAGGTGTTTGGTTAATATCTGCTCAAATTGATTGATGAGCTTGGGCAGGTCTTTGTATTGGATATCGTTGAGTTGTGTTATGGGGTAGTCAGTTACCGGACGAGAGACGATGAAGCTGTTGAGTCTGTCCATGTCGATTTTGCCGTTGGGCTTTGTCCAGCCGAGTTGATAGGCAATAGCTATGATTTTCTTGCGCATTTTGTCGCTTTGGCTACGCTCAGCGACCGAGCGGGTTGGAGCTTCTCCGGCTTGTTTGGCGAGAAAGCTAATCATTTCTTTGGCTTCGGCAAAGGTCATGTCATTAGTGCGGTCGCTCCTGCCTCCGGTATAGTCTGCAATGAGCGCACGCTTGTCGTCCTCCTCCAGATTGAGGTTGCGCAGCAGCGCGTGGAACTTGATTATTTGTTGGGTGGTGATTGTCATCTTACTGTTTGTTTGTTACTTTTTGTTAGTTGAGTCCTACTCCCTCCCCTCGGGGGGAGGGTTGGGGTGGGGTCAATACTCATCTTCCCACCTCCTGTGCTTTAAGTATCTCTCCGGATAGATTTTGGCGGTTCCTGTGCGGTTGAGGTAGTTGTCGTACTTGCGAATGGCTTTGAGGGCGTTGTACTTGTCGGCATCGGGCAGCTTGTCCCATAGCTTTTGGGTGGCAGGTTTTGAGCCTACTTTGTAGTTGTAGGCTTTCCAGAAGCTGTCGAAGTCAAGGCTTTGCACCTCCTCAATGCGGAGTACCTTGTGCCATCGCTGAGCTACTTTTTCCAGTTCTGAGGCGTGTAGCCTCGTAACTGAATAGAAAGCCTTTAGCGTGGCGATGTCCACGTCAGGGTATTCTGACCTGATAAGCTGTCCGTCCTCTCTGTATTCAAAGAGAGCGGTGTAGCCTGTTTTGATTTCGGTGATGGTGATTTTCATGATAATTGATGATTATTCATTGTCAATTGTCCATTCTTGCTTCCATCTGGTCATAAGCTATTATCAAATCCTCTATTGCTACACGAAGTTCGAGAGGCAGGGAAAAACTATTGATGGTGGTTAGGCTTTTGCGCTTGGTGGCATGCACGTAGTCAATAAAGCTGTCTTGTTTGCGCGCGCTGCGTTTGCCCTCAACGTAGTAGTCTTTGAGGGCTTGTGGGCTGCAAAATTCGGGCATGCCCAAGGCTCTGCACAGCAGCACCTCTGCCATTGCTCCTCTGCTTTGACTGTAATCCGGCAACAGGTAGATGCCATCGCAAGCCACCAGGTGGCTAATGCAGATGCGCATGGCGGTTTTCCAGTTCTCATCCGGATTGCCAACTTCCTTGATTGGGTTGACAGCCTTAAAACCTGCGTTTTCAATTTCTCTTTCGGCAGCTTCAAATTTAGCTGCACACAAGCCTGGGTCTTCGCCTGTGACTTTTCCTGCTATGTAGATAACCTTTTTCATGAGTTTTTAGTTTTTAGTGTTGAGTTTTTGGTTATTTAAAATTGGAGTTTTCCAATACTTAGAGAATTCCCAGAATTAAGACAATCTAGTACCTCTTTTTTCACCCTTTCAAATTCTTCCTTCCGCTCGCCAATTATTTCATTAATAGACATCTCTAAGACTACCATAAACACCTCATCATCCACTTTACTTTGAGTGGCAGCAAATGAAATTCCATTAGGCTCTTTGCCTTTGTAATATCTAGCTATTTTATATATCATTTTCATATTCACAATTACTTCAGATACTCGAAAAATTAAGGTCTATCAATTCGTACTTGCCCTCTTCGTTACGTGCAAACACACGGAAGTATCTCTTTGAATCGGGTCTGCGGATGGCTTTGTCCAGCAAGTCCATTGCTTCTTTGTATAACGGACTGCGAGTGCGGTCGCGATACTTGCGAAGAGTTAGCACTTTTTTAACGTCTAAACTGCCGGATGTTTTCTCAAATGCACTTAATATAAGTGTGCGCATAAAATCATCTACACCTGTGGTGTTAGAGGTTATAAAATCGTCTAACTTCTCTTTGCATGCCTGAATGGTCAAGTCGTCAAACTCTATTCGCTCGCTGATTGACACTTCAATTTTAAGCGTGCGATTGAAGTTGAACAGTGTAAAATTGCCCTTGCGATTTTTGCCGGATGTTTGTGTGTCTTCTAAGCTGGCTTCATATACCTGGTCGCACAGTGCAATAACCTCTTCTTTAAACTTTTTCAACCCTTCGTTGATTTTGACGGCTTCCTTGTGTAACTTCACGGCTACTCTCTCTGACAACTTTTCAAGGTCTGTCAATCTGTTGGTCGGAATTTTGTTTCCGGTTTCGTCCTCCCAAAATGGGTCAGACTGTTTTTGATGGTAATTCATTTTAATTTATTTGTTGATATTCTCTATGAATTTTGATTTGAATTGTGCGTATGCATTGCGATACTGGGAATTTACCTTTATCTGGTCTTGGTGTGCGCGCAAACCGCTGATTACGCTCGCATGATTACGGTTGAAGTCTATGCCTATGCGAAGGATTGAAAGCGCTGTAAATTCGCGCAGAATAGTCCAGCAGAAAAAGCGAATGTCTGCAATCTCACGTACTTTAGAATGAGGTGTGATTTTGCGCAACGACATATTATACATATCTTTCAAAGTTTGATTAAGAGCGCAATACACAGTCTCTGTCATTGTATTGTTACCCTCTATTGTCAATTGTATGGTGATGTCCATACCTGTC